>JALSJH010000096.1 GCA_026989455.1 Chromatiales bacterium
TAAGCTGGAGAGGATTCAAGGTATTGCGCTTCCACCGGGAATCAGCTCCGCTTGATCCACCGAGATCTCTTTTATCGGCCCCAAGTCATTAATTGTGACGGTGGGGTTGATGCTGCTTCCAGCGGCTATTTTTTGATTCAGGCTGATGCGGTATGTTTTATCTGTGTTGAGTAGCAGTGTTTTAAGCACCACAGGGAAGGGGCTTAAATTGGTAATGAAGAGCCTTATGCCGCCGTCGGTTGCCTTCTCATATTTGATATGCAGATAGCGGTTAGGATTTTCGTCAAAATCGAGTCGTTTTTCTTGGTGAGCGGCCTCTCTCCCCCACGCACTATCTGAAAGTGCTGCTTGTTGATAATACGCCTTCACCCCTGTCAGCTGGCCTTGCTGTTCGGCCAATTGTGCCAGTAAAAAATAGCCCTTGGCGGTGGGGAGCTGTTGAGTGCTTTTAAGAAGGGCGTGTCGAGTTTTAGCGGTGGCTTGTTGTAGGGCATGTAGTTCTGCTAGGCGAAGGTGATAGGCGAAATAGTGGCGGTCAGCCGCTACCGCTTGGTTATAGGCCTCGATTGCGCCTGTGATGTCGCCCATTTGCTGTAGTGCATCCCCTTTTAAGGCATAGAAGCGCCCTTCACGAGGGGCGGCGAGAATCAGCTTTTGTGCCTGTTCATAAGCGGCTTTGGCGCTGTTTTGGTCGATGAGTTGCTGCAGCTGCGGCTGTTGACGGTAGGCCTCTTCATACTGAAAAATTGTCTTGAGCGCATCCTGATAGGAGTTTTTAGCTAGTGATAACTCTGCGGGATGGCTGTGAGCTTGTTGGCGAGTGGCCGCGAGGCGCTCTTGGTTGGCAGTATGGTGGCTTAGCCATGGTGTGAGTCCCGCCTTCCTTTCACTTAACATTTTCAATTGTAGGTCAACGGCGGCTTGCGGGTCATAGCCCGCTTTTACCATTAGAGTGACTGCCGCTCGGTCAGCGACCTGCTCAGCGACGGCGTTGTAGCGAATCGCCTGTTCACCCAATACGGCCAACCCCGCGCCGACAATGTAGCGAGCGTAGTGGTGCTCTGCTCTCTGTTGTACCAAGGCGGTGGTGGCTTGGGTGTCACGGGCGAGTGCCGCCGCGCCGTGCTGCTTTGCCGCGTGGGTTAACAGGTGCCCCAGCAGGGCCGCCAGCTCCGCCTCATTGCTGAGGATTGTTAACATTCCCCGACTAACCGCAACCCGCCCCTGAGGCGTTACCCAAGCATCTATTTTGTCACTATTGACTACCGCAAACTGGTTTGGCACGAGCTTGTAGCCCGCCAGACGCGCTAAGCGGCTGCCGATGACACTGATATATTCATTGGCGGCGGGGTCTGCTGCGTAGCGCCCACCACTGTATTGCAGCAGGTATTCAAACCGCTCCTCAGCGGTAACACTCGCTTGTTCAATTAATGTCGGCAGTGTTGTTGTGGGTGGGGTGTTGGGGGTGATGCAGCCGCTTAACTGAGTGAGACAAAAAATAGCAAACAGTGTGGTTTTTGCAAAAAACCTCTTTTGTATACGCTCTGGTAAGCTCTTGTTGCCAGTAAAATGGGTCATGATGTTGGCTCCCTGCCGTTTGGGAAGGCGTATAGCCCCCTCTCTGTTGCAATGGCACTCAACGGTACATCCCAAGCTTCGGTTGGTAACTTGTCACAGCGTTGCAGCTCGTAGGCTGCTCCGAGTAAGCGAGGCTTTTTAATGCCGAAAGAGCGATTAAGAAAGGCGAAGCTGTGATCGTAATAGCCGCCACCCATACCGAGTCGATTGCCCGTACTATCAAATCCCACTAGCGGCATGAGTACTAGGTCGAGCTGTTGCGGTGCGATCCACTGGCCGGGGTGGCTCAGTGGTTCTGGGATGCCGTAAGTGTTTAGTTTTAAAGGGGTGTTCGCTGTGTAGGGGGCAAACCACATACGCTTATCCCTTCCTTCACTCAGCAGCGGCAGGTAGCACTGTTTGCCCATGCGCCAAATACGTTGAATGATTGGCTTCAGGTTGATTTCACCGTCATTGGCCAAGTAACAGGCGATATGTTGTGCGGAGCGGAAGAGGTGGCTATGGCAGATGTGGCGAGCGATTTTTTCTGAATAGCGGTGCTGTTGTGCGGTTGTTAGGGTGCGGCGTTGCTGGCGGAGGTTTTTTCGCAGGGTATTACGAGAACTCATGGTGATTTTAAGCCGGAGATTTCATTAAGTTGCACAAAGCTCTCTATGCGTTATTCGGGTTAAAAGGCGTTCCCACCGTTGCCGTAGCACTCGTCGACCTTGAACCAAAGGTTCAAGTGGGGAAAATTACTGGCAAATTAGGCTTTCCGGCACGCGGACATGCACACATCACCAGAGCAGATCCCGCGGATGGTATATTAGGCTCAAGAGTATCCAGAGCGCATACAAACACAGCAGGAACGCCAAAACTGAAAATCGGGCTACAACTCCATCTGTTTCAGGCCATTCAGAGCATTTTGAATTCGCTCTTGCATCGCCCTCACTTTTAGAATCGATCCATCATCATACTCCGATTCTTTTGATTGTTGTATTAATTCGTGGGCAATATTGAGCGCCGCCATGACTGCGATGCGGTCATTACCAATCACTTTTCCTGCTGAACGCACTTCCTGCATTTTTTGGTCGACATAACGTGCGGTCGAGATCAGCGCCTCCTCTTCACCTTTGGGGCAGCCAATACGATACTCTTTGTCTTGAATCTCGACGGTGACGGGTACGGATTTTCCGGCCATTTAAGCGTGCTCCTGTGCTTTTAAACGCACAATCATTGACTCTATCCGGGTGCAGGCGAGCTCATTCTTTTCAATGAGTTTAGTGCGCTCTTGGAATAGCACTTCCTGGCGCTCACGCAGCAGGCTATTCTCCTGTTTGAGATGCTCGCAGGCTTTTAGTAGATCATCTACCAGATATTCGAGTTTTCTGACCTCTTGTTCAGACATTGGTTTAGCATTCTCCTGTAAGCCCTTAATACTAGATCGGCTAATGGATCGGGTCAATGAGCATATTTCGCCACCACGCGCTATCCACATGCCTTAAAGGCGGTGATCGCTCACTTTGATACATGATAGACTTGTACTTTTATTGTTTAAAGTAAGTGAAACCATGAAACAAGAGACACCAAATTTTGAGCATGTAAACAAGGCGTTGCTGCGCCTCAATGCAGACATTGAGGCGGCAGAGCTGCACGGCACTCTCAGTGGCTTGTTGTGTGTGATGGGTAATAACGCCAGCAAACATCTTGAGCAGTTGATTCCTAAAGGGGCAAAGGGTGATATTTTGGACTCAGAGGCTTACCAGAGAGTCATTCAGTGTCCGGTACAGATATTGGAGGCACTCAATGACCCTGAGTTCAGTTATGACCTGTTGTTACCTGATGATGAGCAGGGGCTTGAGGTGCGAACCGAGGCGATGGCGGAGTGGAGCCACGGCTTTTTATCGGGGCTGGCGATTGCAGGTATTAAAGATTTTGCAAAACTCCCTAAAGAGGCGAGTGAGTTTTGCCAAGATCTGCTCGATATCTCTCGTGCTGGCCTGAGTGAAATAGCGCGGGGAGAGGAGGATGAAGTGGCATACCAGGAGCTGGTTGAGTATCTTCGTGTCGGTACACTACTGATGTATGAGATGTTAAATCCGAGCAGTTCAATATCGCCCTCTGAGCAGGTGCATTGAGGTGATCGGTCGCCGCGAGTTTCAGAAACGTCGCAAGGCGTTAATGGGGATGATGGGCCAGCAGACTATTGCGATCTTGCCCACGGCAAAAGAGAAGGTACGTAATCGTGATGCCGACTACCCTTTTCGTGCGGATAGTGATTTCCACTATTTAACCGGCTTTCCGGAGCCAGAAGCGTTGATGGTTCTGTTGCCGGGACGAAAAAACGGCGAGTTTATCCTCTTTTGCCGGGAGAGAGATCTCGAGAAAGAGACCTGGCATGGTCGGCGCGCCGGCATTGAGGGTGCCTGTGAACTCTATGGTGCCGATGATGCATTTCCTATCGAAGATCTGGATGATATTTTGCCAGGCTTAATTGAACCGTGTGAGCGGGTTTTTTATACCTTCGGTAATGACAGTGAGTCGGATCAAAAAATCACCGGTATCGTGCATACCTTGCGTGCCCAGTCTCGGTCGGGAAAACATACCCCCCATGAGTTTGTCGCACTGGAGCATCTGCTGCACGATATGCGCCTCTATAAAAGCCGTAGTGAGTTAAAGGTGATGCGTGAAGCGGCACGTGTTTCGGCAGAGGCGCATGTAACGGCCATGAAGGTGTGTCGTCCCGGGATGATGGAGTATCAACTGGAGGCTGAGTTCCTCTATGCGTTTCGTCGTTCAAATGGCCATCCAGCCTATAGCACCATCGTGGGCGGCGGAGAGAATGGCTGTATTCTGCACTACACTGAAAACAATCAAAAATTAAAGAGTGGCGAGTTGGTTTTAATTGATTCAGGTGCAGAGCTTGAGTGTTATGCCGCCGACATCACCCGCACCTTTCCGGTTAATGGGCGTTTTTCTGATGCGCAGCGCGCACTCTATCAGTTGGTACTGGATGCCCAGTATGCCGCCATTGAGCAGATAAAACCGGGTAACCACTGGAATGACCCACATGAGGCGGCAGTCAAAGTACTGACTGCGGGGCTGGTTACCCTGGGCTTGCTAAAAGGCAAAGTGGCCACGCTCATAGAGGAGCAGGCTTATCGCCGTTTTTATATGCACCGCACCGGCCACTGGTTGGGGCTTGATGTGCATGATGTAGGCGACTATAAAGTAGGTGAGGTGTGGCGCGAGCTGGAGCCCGGCATGGTACTGACCATTGAGCCGGGTCTCTATATTGGTGCCGAAAAAGATATTCCAGCTGAATTTCATCATATCGGTATTCGTATTGAAGATGATGTGGTGGTAACAAAAGAGGGGCACGAGGTGATGACCGACGGCGTGCCAAAAGAGATTTCAGCAATCGAGCAACTGATGGCAGAGTGATATGAGCACCCCAAAAAACGCTGATCTACTGATTATTGGCGGCGGTATGGTCGGCGCAAGCCTTGCCTGTGCGCTGAAAGAGAAACCGATCAAAATTGTGATTGTTGAGGCGGTGCCACTGCACTCACAAAACCAACCCAGTTATGATGACCGCGCAATCGCGCTGGCGTATGGAAGCCAGCGTATCTTTCAGGGGATGGGGCTTTGGCCTCAGATGGCTCCCCGGGCAACACCCATTAAAAAAATTCACATCTCTGATAAAGGCCACTTTGGCATCACCCGGCTTGATTCTGAAAAAGAGGGCGTTGAAGCGCTGGGCCAAGTGATCGCTGGGCGAGATATTGGCAATGTGCTTGCCGAACAACTGGCCTCCCAGGAAAATGTTGAACTGCTGACTCCGGCAAAACTCAGTGATATTCGTTATGTTGAGGGAGCTGTTGAGGCCGATATCTCCCAAGGTGAGCAAACGGTTACTATCAAGGCAAAGCTGATGGTAGCGGCTGACGGTGGTAACTCCAGTGTGCGCCAACTGCTGGGTATTGCGAGTGACCGGCAAGCGTATGGACAGACCGCCATTATCGCTAACATTACCCCCGGCCGTCCTCACAACAATGTTGCCTATGAGCGTTTTACCGACTCCGGGCCGCTGGCGCTGTTACCAATGAGTGATCAGCGCTGTTCATTGGTCTGGACGCAATGGCAGCAGGATGTGGATGAGGTGATGGGGTTGGATGATGCGGAGTTCTTAGCCCGTCTTCAGGCTAGATTTGGTTATCGTTTAGGTGCCTTGAAACAGGTGGGGAAGCGGGCCGCTTATCCACTCTGCCTGATGCAAAGCAAAGAGCAGATTCGCCCACGGCTGGCCATTATCGGCAATGCAGCGCACGCTATTCACCCCATTGCGGGGCAAGGCTTTAACTTGGGTATCCGCGATGTGTCGGCACTGGCCGAGTGTGTGAGTGATGCGCTGGCGAGTGGGCAAGATATTGGCGACCTTGCGGTACTGCAACGCTATGCCGAGTGGCGTACTCAGGATCATAGCGAGGTGATTCGTTTTACCGATGGCTTGGTACATCTGTTTAGCAATGCGGATCCACTGGCCGCCTTTGGGCGAAATGTGGGGTTGACGCTAATGGAAAAACTGCCGCCGTTAAAGCGCCTGCTGGGTCGTCAGGCGATGGGTTTGCGAGGTCGGCAACCGCGCTTAAACCGAGGGTTGTCACTGTGAACAGAGCCGAACATTTTGATCTGATTATTGTGGGTGGCGGCATGGTGGGTGCTGCCATGGCCTGCGCCATGGGTGATCGTGAGCTTAAAGTGGCCTTGATTGAAGGGCGGGTTCCCGACCTTAGCTGGCCAAAGGCGGCTTATGAAAACCGTGTTAGCGCCATCACCCGCGCTTCACAATATGTTTTTGAAAACCTTAACGCCTGGCCGCAGATGGTCAATCGCCGCGTCTCTGCCTATCGAAAAATGGAGGTGTGGGACAGCACCGGTGGCGGCCACATCCATTTTGATAGTGCCGATATTGCTGAGCCGGATCTTGGGCATATTATTGAAAATAGCGTAATTCAAGCGGCGCTGTGGGAGCGGCTGAAGCAGCTGCCGAGTGTGCACTGTTTTGCGCCAGCCACCCCAAAACAGCTACAGATTACCCAGCAACAGGTCAGTTTAACGCTGGATGATGGTCGTCTGCTGGAGGCCGACTTAATTGTCGGTGCCGATGGTGGTCGCTCGTGGGTACGCCAGCAAGCAGGCTTTGAGAGCAAGGGGTGGTCCTATCAGCAGGATGCAGTGGTGGCTACCGTTGGCCATGAGTTGAGCCACCAGGCGTGCTGTTGGCAGCGCTTTGCCGCTGACGGGCCATTGGCTTTTTTACCGCTGGATGAAAAAACTTGCTCAATTGTTTGGTCTACCTCCCCGGAACACGCCGAGCAGTTGTTAGCCTTGAATGAGGTTGCGTTTCTTAAAGCGCTGCAACTGAGCTTTGGTGACTCCCTGGGCAAAATGTGCACAGTGGGTGAACGGGCGGCTTTTCCGCTGCGCCTGGCGCACACGACCCGTTATACCGGCTTGCGTTTGGCACTGATTGGCGATGCCGCACACTCCATCCATCCACTTGCCGGTCAAGGGGTAAACCTAGGGTTAGGGGATATGAGTTCACTGGCGGATACCCTCTCAGCGGCAAAAATTCGTGGCGAAAATATAGGCGACATGGCGGTGTTGCGGCGTTATGAGCGAGCACGCAAGGCAGATAATGTCTTGATGATGGGGGCGATGGATGGCTTTAAACGACTCTTCAGCAATGATCAGCCGGTACTGCGTTTTGCACGAAACCTGGGGCTAAGCGTAACGGATCGAATCTCGCCCATAAAACAGCTCTTTATGCAGCAGGCACTGGGACTGGCAAGTAATCGAAGCTCACTCGCCAAGCCGCCATCTAATGTTTAAGCCTAGTTTACCCTAAGAAAAATAGTCTACCGCGAAGTGCAGCAGGGCATTATTTCCCTTCAACCCCAGCTTCTCAACGATATGGTTACGATGGTTCTGTACCGTGCGAATGCTGATATTTTGCTGCTCGGCAATCTCTCTACTGGTTTTGAACTCGCCAACCAGCTTCACAATTTTAAGCTCTGTTGGGGTTAGGGAGGCAATGCCATTATCGTTGGCTCTAGCCCTGGGAGCTGCTTGGGCAATGGCATCGCTGAGGTAGCGCTGACCTAAGCAGATGGCTTCTAGGCAGCTGAGCAGCTCTGACTCTGCGTCCTCTTTCAGGAGGTAGGCGTGCGCTCCAAGATCAAAAGCCCTCTCGATTAGCTTGCTGTCATTGTACATGGTCAAAATCACGAACAGCGTATCTGGTGATTGTGGCTCTGTTTTTTCGAGCACTTCAAGGCCTCCGGCAAAGGGCATCTTGAGATCGAGAATCGCAATATCCGGCGCTTGCTCGGTGATCACTTTCATCGCTTCTTGGCCATCACGCGCTTCAATGCAGCGGTAGCGATTTCCACGCTCTAAAATATGGCGTAGGCCGATACGATATATAGGGTGATCATCTGCGATAAGTGTTGAGTAGGTCACCGTGACTCCTCTATTGTCAATGTTATAACAATGTTCAAACCGCCGGACTCCACTGATTTGAGCATCAAGTGGCCACTCAATAGGGTAGCCCGATGTCGCATGCTCTCCAGCCCTAGGCCTCTGTCCAATGAGGCATTTGTTAGGCCGGTACCATTGTCAGTTATTGACAAGGTGACGAGCTCTCTCTCCCGTTGCAGCGATATGATGATCTCTGTGGCCCGGCTGTGTTTAATCGCATTGCGGGCAGCCTCTTGAACGATTCGGTAGAGGTGTAGCTCGACCTTCTCATCTAATGTGGTTAGCGCACCAGAGAGCAGCACCTTGCATTTTATAGGGTGTTGATCGTTGATCTGCTCTGCAATTGACTCTATTGCGCTGGCCAAGCCCAGTTGATCAAGTATGTGGGGGTGAAGTGTATGAGAGAGGTTGCGCACTTCATTTACGGTGTCGCGACTCACCTGTTTGATCTGTTGTAATGCCATATTATCGCTGCTGTTAGTCAGGCGAGTAATGCTACTGGCAAGGAAAGATAAATTTTGCCCCACACCATCGTGTAGCTCTGCAGCGATGCGCTTTCGCTCACTGTCTTGGGCATTGATAAGCTGCGCAGAAAAGCTCTTTTTCGCTGCCTCAGCGGCTTGAGTGGTTTCGATCAGCTTTGTCTGCGCGGCTATTTTTTCATTGCGTAAAAAACTGATCCGATCAGCCAGCGCAAAGGATAACAATACGGCACCCCCCGCTGTACCGACCGGAAGAAGGTGCTCTGACCAGAAAGAGGACTCAACTAGTCCGTAGCTCCTCGCCACTAAGAAGATAACACCAGGAAAAATTGGCAGAAATGCCAGCAGGGTGAACTTGGCGGGTGGGTAGTGTGCTTGCCAAGCGGCGAATAGAGGGAGAGGAATAAGCAGCGCGACAACGACACCGACAAGGGGCAGCATAAAAAATAGTGGCCCAGGTCCGAGTGAAGCCACCGCAACAAACATCAGTAGCGAGAATATAAAGATGGCGTTAAAGAGCCGATTCAGACGGGGAGTATATTGCTCGCTCAAGGCGATGTATTGGGTAAAACGTATACCCGCTGCGATACAGAGCCACATTGCCAGTGTGGCCGAGCGATCGGCCATGGCAGGCCAGTTGCTGAACAGATAGAGCCGAGTCAACCCGGCCATGGAGAGCTGAAAAAAGAGAAAGGAGGCGAGGTAGAGTGAAAACCAGAGGTAGGCGTTGTCTCTCACCGTGGGGTAGAGAAACAGGTTATACAGCAGCAGACCAATCAACACGCCGTAGACGATGCCATCTATAAGCAGCGTCTGCAGATGGTGAGCTTCAAATGCACGTTGTTGCCACAATACCAAGGGTAGGCTGATGGAGGTTGAGCTCTCTATTCGTAGAAAAACCTCGGTCACTTCACCCTTGTTAAGGGGCAGCTGGAAAACAGGTTGCGGATAAACCAGTGCTTGGCTAGATGCCGGCCTCAAATCCCCTGCCTGCTGTCGTTGCCACGGAGCGGATGGGTCGCTACGCAAATAGAGATCTACCAAGTCTAACTGGGTATAGGCGAGTTCAATAAGCCACTGTTTTGTGGTGGCTGTATCGGTTGGGGTTACACGAAAATGGAGCCAGTAAGCCCCTTTGGCTCGTGCTAGGCTGGCATTATCCAGGGTGTGTTGAAACAGTGTCGGGCGCGGGCTGAGCTGATCTATGGTTGCGCGGGCTGTCGCATCGTAGTACCAACTGATGTGGGGGAGTAGCGAGACTCTCTCCTGATTCGAAACCATCACCTCAGCCGCTGCGATGCAGCTACCACTCCCCACAAGCAGGGCAAGAAAATGAAGTGTGATCAGGAGGTTTTTGATCAACTCATCTCATCCATATAGTCCGAGCTAATCATAAAACAATTTGCACTTCACACATAGCGACGAGGCATCGGGTAGTTCACTGCACCTCCTAATTAACACACCCTCACTGTCTCTGCCACAATCGCACTGCTCCAGAGGCCACTCCTCTTGAACACCGTCTCCGCAGGAGAGCGTGAGGGTCATGGTCTTCGCTGGGGTTGCAGTGCATTGGTTATAGGCTTTGCTAAAGGTTAACTGGTTCTGGCGATAGGTACAGTCGCGGGCGGTGCTGTCAGGGAATACCAAGTAGTTGGCATCGGCTCCCGCTCTTGCACGCACCACCACATGGCTTTTAAAGTTATCCGTACCTTCGGAGAAAACCGTGAGTGTATTGGTGAGCTGATAGAGTGGCTGGCTACTCTCCCATTGACCGGAAGGAATATCACTGCCCCTCTGGTAGGTTACCTCACCAATCTCTACCCACTGACCATTGGTCAACACTTCCAGTATGACGGGATCTTTGCTTCCCGCATAAACAATGAAATCAACATCATAGCTAACCGTTTGATGTTCATAAGGTTCTGAGACGTGAACGGCGGCTCCCTTGCAGCCGGTTAACAAGATTAAAATTACCGCACCCAGCAGAGCTAATCGAAAGGTTCTAGCATTCATAGCGCACTCCTTTTCATGGTCATATTATGGGCTTTAGTGTCTATTCTTCGCTGAAAAAACACCGCACCCCATACCATTGTAGATCATACTGCGTTTATTATAGGTGTTTGAAAAAAGCATCAGGAAGAGGGTGTGTGTTGCATAACTAGTTGATATTGAATTAAAATAAATTATATGAAAGGATCTCCGTCGCCTCTATGAGTGAGAAGCCTACTCAACCACCTCTACCGGCATACCCACCGCAAGGTCCCCCGGTTTGTCGGCAATTACATTTTGACCAAAAAATATTTTGTTCCCGTTGCGACGATACTGGCTCAGTGTTGAAATGGGTTCCTTATCTCGTCTGCCCGTTGTTGGGTCAACATTGGGAATAGAGCAGCGGCTACACGGTTTTACAACTCGCAATGTGATATCGCCAATGC
The DNA here is from genome assembly GCA_026989455.1 of Chromatiales bacterium. Lineage (GTDB taxonomy): Bacteria > Pseudomonadota > Gammaproteobacteria > RBG-16-57-12 > RBG-16-57-12 > JAFLJP01. The sequence continues at coordinate 11,018 of JALSJH010000096.1, forward strand.
GCAATATCTTCCAGCTATCTTCAGCAAAGGGTTCACAGCCGTCAACCACCAGGTTGGGCCGAAAGCGTGCCATGCTCACCGGTGATTCAAGGCGACTATTAAGATCATCCAGTGATGCTTGTGAAATAAGCAACAAGGGGAAGCCATCACTAAAGGCGGTTTTGTCGCCAAGCTGTGCATATTTAAGGTCGACTTGTCGCACTTCGTGTTGTGGGAAATAGACTAGGCGACAGTGGGTGGCGAGTCGTTCACTTAACCAGTTGGCGGCGGCTTCTCCCGCATCCCAGGCTTGGCACTGGTCTTCCCAAACGGTGACATCGCGCAGCACTTCACCTTGGGGCTGGGTAACGTGTAGCTGTGAACCATCCAAGTGATTCAGTTGAACACCTTGGGGGGTTGGTGATGCTTGAATCAAGCACATTTCAGGAAAATTACGTTGGCTAATAAAGTGGTTGCTACTGTCATCTACTACCATCCAACGCCGATCACCCGCTAGCCCGAACAGAGATAGATGGCTTTTTTGTAGTGTAAAACCGGCGCATGATTTTACCGGAAACAGCCAGAGTTGTGATAGCTCGAATCTACTCACTACTTCCTCCGGCTGGTCTCTTGCACTGTTCCAGTGCCGATTGCAGTGCGGCTAACCCCATCTCTCGCGCCAGTGCGATGTTGCGGGTGGGAATAGCTTCTGGGTTGGGATAGCTCTCAAGTGCTTGCTCCAGATCAGCCTCACGAATAATGTGTAGCATCGGATAGGGTGAGCGATTGGTGTAGTTGGCCGGGTCTGAAGGTAGCTCGCCTTCAAAGCAGTAGTCAGGGTGGAAGTTGGCCAGCTGATATATACCCTCATAACCCTGCGCCTCAAGTAATGGATTCGCCAGCTCAACCAGATCTAAAAAGTCATCAAAAGTGTCAAAGCCATGGGCATAAATCACCAGCGCGGTCTTTATTTCAGGCTGCTCATCAAGATATTGACACTGTTCAATCAGAGCTTGTAACGCCTCGTGTAGGTCGTGGGTTTCAGTGAAGTGGTAATGAATGCCGTTACTCTCCACCACGGGCCGGGCAAAAGGGCAAAAGTTTAATTTTACAATCACCTGGCTCACCCAGTTTTGAGTCTGTTGAATAATTTCGTTTTTCTGGTTCATTTTCATAATGCCGACTAATGAAGGCTTTTTATGAAACCACAAAGTGTGGCTGATTAATATGTCGAACATCTCTTTACTTGAGCGCACTCCACACACCCCAGCCCCCATAGAAAATTAAAATTAAGAGGCCATGAAGATGACCGATAGCTCTCTTTGGTGGTGATCTCCATTATTCTATAGTGACTTTTTCCATATTTTTAAAGCGGTTTAATCTGATTTTCTTGCCTGGCGGTAGTGCTTATTTTTTCTTTTAATTTCAATTAAATGCAGTTCGGCGGTGGTTGTTGTTGCTCATATTGTATTTTTTAAATAAGGTTTAGTTGTTAATTAATGTTAACGAGGTGCCGATAATCAAAAACAGATGATCGATTTATTGATCCTGTCGTAGCCGCTCATAATCCGTGCATTGAAGGGGTGGCTTTAAACGACGAGTTATTTGTTATTAGGTGCTGACAATGAAAAGCAGACAGGGTTTCACGCTAATTGAATTGATGGTCACGCTTGCCGTGGCGGCGATTCTGATTGCGGTGGCGGTGCCCAACTTTGGTCAGCTGATTGCCGATAACCGCATCGC
>JALSJH010000097.1 GCA_026989455.1 Chromatiales bacterium
AGAGCAGTTGGATATTCAAAATATTGAAGCGCAAGGAAATAGTTCGGAGGCGAGTAGCGCGATGCTGGACTGTTTGCAGAGTGTTCAAATAATTGAAGTCGCGACACGGATGCGCGATGCCCTGCATAACAGTGGCCCGATGACGGTGGGTTGTATGATTCAGCAACACACGGTTGAGGCGGGACTGGAAGAGTTGGTGGCCTATCTGCGCGTAGCAAAAAATGTCGGGGCGGCACTGCTGGAGGAGAAAGAGCAGGTTACGGTGAAAGATCGAACGGGAACCCATATTCAGGCGACCATTCCCTGCTATCAGTTAACTGCCGAGATGTTTCCGGAAGATATTAGCGAGATGGCGGTATGAGTGATTATCCAGAGAGTGAACCAAGTTTTTTTGATCGATTGGCGGCAACAACCAAAGAGCCGCAGGACGAACTGTTTTCTGATGCAGATAGAGTGGAAGAGAGCGCAACGGATGACCCCCTGCCACCAAGCGATGTTGAAGAGAACGCCACAAGCGCCGCATCAAGCAAAGGCCGTTTCTCCCCGGAGCTGCGCCGCGCCCTGGTTGAGCTAATGCGCAGCGGCGTGGTATTGGCTCATGCCAAGCCACAGGTATACGAGTTGTTATGTCGCCACCACGCCTTGATCGAAGATCACTTGGCCGATATGTATCTGCGCCTGCTGATAGACCCTCCGGCAGGCGTGGCACTGCTGCTTCAACAGCAAGATCAAGCGGACTTAGAGGAGGAGGAGGTGCGTTCAGCGCTGATCAGCCGCCGGACGCTCTCCCTATACGATACGTTGCTGTTGCTGGTGTTAAGAAAGCACTATCAGGAGCGCCAAAGTGTCGGTGAGCAGCAGGTGATTATTGATATTGATCGAATCGAATCCCAGCTTGCCCCTTTTCTACCGCTGACTAATAGCAGTCGCAGTGACCGCCGTAAATTGAGCGGAGCTATCACCAAAATGAAAGAGAAAAAGCTGTTAAGCCCGGTAAGGGGTGATGATGAGCGCTTGGAGATTACGCCGGTGATTCGTTATGTGGTGAGTGCCGAGTTTTTGGAGCGAATGCTGGCGGAGTACCAGTCGCTAGCGGGAGAGCTTGAGGATAAGGCGTTGTGAGCAGTATGAGTTCTGATCTCTTCAGTTGTGGCCAGATTCGTTTGGCGGAGCTATCGGTCTGTAACTGGGGTTCGTTTCATGGGTTGCATACCGCGCGTATCGACCCGCAAGGCACGCTCATTACCGGTGACAACGGCGCAGGAAAATCGACACTGATTGATGGGCTGATGGCACTGCTATTGAGCAGCAAAGCCTCTTTCAATATGGCGGCCGCTCAAGGTGATCGCAGTGATCGATCCCTGGTCTCATATATTCGTGGCAGTCACGGCTCAAGCCACGATGGTTCCCACACAAAAACCAACTACAAACGCGAGGGTGCCGTGGTCTCCGGGCTGCGTGCACTGTATCGCGCCGATGATGGCTCTATGATTACCTTGGTTGCCATGTTCTGGAGCACCAAGCCCACCAGTGTAGCGTCCGACTTTAAGCGCATCTACCTTGTGGCAAAGCGCGATCTGAGCCTAGAGGAGCTGCTAAAGATGTTTGGTGAGGGCGGAGTCAGGCAGGTGAAAAAGGGGTTGCGTGATGACCCTCTCATCACACCGTTTGACTCCTTCAATGAGTATCAGGCTTATTATCGTGCCTGCCTGCACATGGATAACCGTAATGCACCCAATTTACTCTCACGCGCACTGGGGTTAAAGAAGATTGATGACCTGACCGAGCTGATTCGTGATCTTGTGCTTGAACCCAATAACATTCGTGAAGATGCCCGCAATACGGTGCGTGAATTTGATGATTTGGTGGCCACCCATCATCAGTTACTGGATGCACGCAGCCAACATGAGAAGCTCGGCGGCCTACCTGAAATTGAAAACACGCTAAATGAGTGTCAGCAACAGATTGAGTCGCTGAGTAAAGAGCGCGATGGGCTTGCGATCTATTTTGGCGAAATTTGTGCCGAGTTGTGGCAGCAGCGGATGAGACAAATTGAGCATGAACTATCGACCGTTCGCCAAAAACTGACCGAGCTACGCCGCCAGGAGGGTGATGCGACAGCGCAGGTGGAGCAGCGCCATGCTGATTATGTTCAGGCCGGTGGTGACCGGGTCGAGGTGGCTAAGGATAAATTAGCACAGATGAAACGCCGTTTGGGTGAGGTGAGTGCGGTTGCCGGGCAGTATCAAAGAGAGTGTGCCGAGGCGGGGCTAAATGATGCGCTCTCTGAGGTGGCTTTTAATGCCAATAAGCAGCGTGTCGCAGCCGCTCTGGAAAATATCGGTGAAGAGAATGAAAAGGCTCAAAATGGCTTTGCGGATGCCGCCAATAAGCTGGCCAATGAACAGACCAAACTCCGCCGCTTGCAACAGGAAATTCGTGAAATCAAGTCCAATCCCGACTCAAGTATCGACTCCCCCTTCCTGGCACTGCGCAATGAGATTATTAAATATCTTGAGCTCGATAAAAATCAGTTGATGTTTATCGGCGAACTGCTGGACGTTAAACCAGAACACCTTGCCTGGAAAGGAGCGATAGCGCGTGCCCTGGGTGGGCTGCGAACCACGCTGGCCGTACCACAAGCACATTATCCACTGGTGACCCGCTGGCTCAACGGGCGGCACACTGGCTTGCATGTCCGCGTGCAGGTGGTAAAGGCGGTATCAGGCCGCGCCCAGTTCTTCAATGATGGTTATCTCAGAAAGCTTGAGTGGCGTGATCATACCTACCGTGAGTGGTTGAAACACCATTTGGCGCGTTTTGACCTGCACTGCGTCGAGAGTACCGACATCTTGGATACCACTCCTTTCTCCATGACCAAGGCAGGATTAATCCAAATGGAGCGAGGGCGCTTCGAGAAAAAAGATCAGACCAGGATCGATGATCAGCGCCGCTGGCAGCTGGGGTTCTCCAACACAGACAAGTTGGCGGTGCTACGTCAGGATGAAAAATATATTCAGCAGCATATCGAGATGTGCGACAAGGGAACACGTGTTGCGCGACAGGATTTAAATACGGCTCAGGCACGTGTTCGACTCTGGCAGAAGCTTGAAACCTACCAGTGGGACGATATCGATGTGCCCCGCTGTCAGCAGCAGGCTGAACAGGCTCAAGTGGTACTTGATAATCTGACTCGCGCAGGTAGTGATTTGAAGAGGGCACAACATGCGTGGGATGAGGCAAAAGAGGCGCTTAAGGCGATTCAGCGTGATAAAGATATCAGCCAAAAAGCAGAGGGCACGATTGAAAACAGGCTGACAGACGCGCAGCGGCAACTGGAAAAGGCCCGCCGTGCCGCAGCCGCCGGGTTAGCCGATGAGGTCCGCGAAGCCTTACAAAAAAGGGTGGCTAAACGGGATGCGCAGGATATTGATCAGATGGCCTCCGTTGAGCAGCAGCACCGGCACGCTATTGAGCGTAAATTAAGCCAGGTAAACAGCCGTCATCAAACGGCACAAAATCGTGCCACTGGCATCATGTCTTCCTTCCGCACCGGATGGGAAGTGATCGCCGCCGAGTGGGGGGCTGACATGAGAAGTCTGCCCCACTATCTTGAGCATCTGTTGCAGCTGGAGCAAGAGGGGCTGCCCGCATTGGTGGAGCAGTTTCAGGCGCGTTTAACCAAATGTGCGCTGCAATCTCTGGCAGGAATACGCTCCAGTATGGATTCAGAGCGGGAAGAGATTAACGACCGTATCGAGACAATCAACCGGGTGCTAAAGCGCACTGAGTTTCGTCAGGGAAGCCATCTAAAGCTTCGCACCAAGCGGGATAGCTACCCCCATGTGGATGAATTTAATCGCCAACTAGCGCGTGTATTGGGTAATCATAACGACGATGATGAGGCGCGTTTTCAGCAGCTCAAATCGGTGATTGAAATACTGGATAAAGCCAGTAACCCCGCCACGGCCAATACACTGGAGAGTCAACGACTGCTCGACCCCCGCTTTCAGCTCTCCTTTTTTGCCGAGGAGTTGGACTCCAAAAATGGTGAGGTGCGGGATGTACTGCACTCCTCCAGTGGCAAGTCTGGCGGAGAGAAAGAGTCGTTTGCCGGCACCATTGTGGCGGCAAGTTTAGCGTATGTACTGACACCAGACGGTTATGACCACCCGGTCTATAGCACAGTGTTTTTGGATGAGGCTTTCTCCAATACGGCGGAAGCGGTGAGCCGCCGGGTATTACGGGTATTTCAGGAGCTAAAAATCCATGTCAACCTGATAACACCCTATAAAAACCTTAACCTAGCTCGTGAGTCTGCCCGTTCGTTATTGATTGCCGAGCGCAACAGCAGCACCCATGAGAGCCACCTCTGTGAAGTCACTTGGGAAGAGATCGATCGCCAGCTAGCACAGCACCACCAGAATAAGATTGAAAATGAAGCTCAATCCATGGGGATAGAGCTGGCCCCGACACCATGAAAAGCTGGGGCTTATTGCCTAACGAGGTGAGAGATCGGCTGAGAAAAACAGAGTGGAACCATACTCAGCATCTGAAAAAACGGCTTTTGGGCGAACGCCCGTTCCCCATTACCACTAATCTTCGCCCCCCCACAGGCAAACAGGCGCTGGATGATCTGGCCGGATTCCACGCCTTTATCGATGCTTGGCAAGCATGGCCAAAACAAAACCAACTGAGCTGGCGACAGATTCAATACCCTCAGTTGGGTGAAAAACGTGTGCCATCACAGCTAACCCTTGAGGCAATCCAGCCGTTAATCGAATTTATCGGTGGTGATGCTGAAAAGCGCAGCCAGCGGTGGCAACAACGTATCTCCCCTATTTTGGATGTCAGCCAAAAACTTTATCCCGCACTGATTAAACAACTCAAAAAGCTGGAGTCTTTAAGCCTGGACGAAGCGCAGATGATCGCCCTGCTGTTGCCCCAACTATCTCAAGGAGTGAGTGATGGTGGTTACCTGCGTGCCTTGCCGGTTATCGGTGTGGATACCAAATTTATAGAGAGCCACCAGCGATTTATCACACCGCTGCTGGATGTTTTGCATAACGGCGCAATCAGTGAACATGGTGGCTTAATGGCATGGCTGGGTTGTATTGAAACACCTGGCGACTGGCTTTTGGTCAGACCCCTTTGTCCGGCAACAAAACAAGCGATGGGTGGCCTCTCTATTATGCGAATTCCTACCGCGACGCTGCTTTCAACCCCACTGCCTGGCCAGCGTCTTATCGTGGTGGAAAATGACCAGTCGGGTTATGCCTTGCCCGAACTGCCTAACACGGTGGCCGTCATTGGTGGTGGGCGGAATGTCGCCTGGATGGCAGCACCCTGGTTGCGTCAAAAAAAGATTGCTTACTGGGGTGATCTGGACAGCTGGGGTTTTCTGTTTCTGTCGCAAGCAAGACAATATCAACCTCACGTTGAAAGCCTGCTGATGGACCGGCAGACACTCCTGAGCCACCGCCAACGTATGGTAGCGGAGCCTGACGCTTATTCGGGATTGCCGGAGTACCTGACCGAAGCCGAGCAGAGAGTGTTGCAGGAGGTCAGAGAGGGGGTTCACGGCAATACCCGCTTGGAGCAAGAGCGACTATCGGCTGATCATATATTGGATCGGCTTTTGTGCTGGCCCGAATAATTCGTAAAACATGCACTTATCACACGCCTCAGGAACATAAACGAAACGTAGGAGCAAGCTTTAGCTTGCGATAGGCGATAGGC
>JALSJH010000098.1 GCA_026989455.1 Chromatiales bacterium
AGCGCCAAGAGTTTCATCGGCAGCTGTTCTGGGCGCTGGATAACGGTATAGCCCTGTGAGCCGAACAGGTAGGGGAGGTAGTCGTCACCTTCTCTATCGATGGTGATACAGAAGGGGATCAGGCCCATTTTTTTCGCCTCTTGAATCGCCACACGGGTATCTTCCACCCCATAGCGCCCTTCGTAATAGTCCAAGTCATTCGGTTTGCCATCGGTCAGAATCAGCAGTAGTCGCTGGCTTACCGCCTGCTCACTCAGTAGTTGGCTCGACTCCCGAATCGCCGCGCCCATGCGGGTATAGTAGCCAGGGCGAATTGCCTGAATGTGGCCGCGTACTTGGTCGTTATAGGGTTGTTTAAACGGTTTCAGCGGGTAAAAGCGCACCTGATCACGCCGCCGTGATGAGAAACCATACAGGGCAAATTGATCACCACAGCTGCTCAGCGCCTCGGCAAACAGCAGTAGTGAGTCTCGAATCACATCAATAATACGTTGATTGTCATCGATAGCCGCGTCGGTAGAGAGTGACAGATCGGCCAATAACAGGGTCGACAGGTCACGGCGGTTAACATTTAACTGGCGATAGAGCCCTCGTTCAGGCAGTACCACGCCACTGCGCCGCGCACTGTAAAAGTCCAGATAGGCTTGCAGATCCAATTCGCTGCCATCGGCCTGGGCATTTTGCCAGCTGCGTTGCTGCGCCAGTGCCGAAAACTGGCTGCGTAACCGTCGCGCCTGCTGCTGAAGGTGTTGCGGGAGTGGCTGGGGGTGGCTATCACGGGGTAGCATCATCTGTAGCTGGCAGTGATCTAGCAACAACTTCTGCCGCCGCCAGTCCCACTCGGGCAGTGGGTGTGAGCCGGCCAATGGAATGTCATCAAATTCGGCAGCCGGAAGATCCAGATCCAGACGCAGACGGCTGGTGCTGGTCTGTTGATCTCGCGCCACATGCAGCTGCTCCATATCTCGGGCAATATCCGCCGCTTTGCTATCCTCCTCTTCATCGGTACAGCGGTCGACCTTAATATATTCACCCCAGCTAAAGATCGCCTCCCAACGCATCGCCAACATGCCATTTTTTCCATCCGGCATCTCGGTTGACTCGGCACGATATCGGTTGCGCTGTTGCGCGTCACGGCTTGTGCCCTCGGGTGGTAACGCCTCCTGCTCACCCTCTTGCTCCCTCTCATTAGCATCGGGCGGTGCAACCGGTGGCTGCGGGTGTAACCAGAGGTATACCGGCTGAGGCTGATGCTTGGCAGCGGGTATTGAAGCCACCAGCCCCGGGCTATGCAGCGCAATTTGAATCGCCTGCTCCTGCAAGCCCTCGACACCCGGCAGTTGATAAAAACCCGGACGCACCGCCAGCTGGGCATCAAACAGGCGTACATAGACTGACCTTAAGCCAGGAAAGTGTCTTAACACCCAACAGACCCGCTGCTGGTTATCCACCACCCAGCTGTGGTGAGCGTTAATCTCTGCCGCCGCCATGGCGGTGAGCCATAGATAGAGCAATTTATTGAGCTTAACTTGAGGAAAAACATCCAGTTGTGCCGGCAGGTTAAGGCTCTGCTGATCACGCCACGCCAGCGGAACATGGGCGTGACTACCGGCTAAGCGCTGCAACCAGTTGCGCCGGGCACGGTTATGCAGCTCTCCCGCCGCAACAATCTTCAAACCACCATCACCACCAAACGCTCGAAACAGCAGCCCCAATGATTTGCCATACCCCTCCAGCGTCACCTCGGCCTGGGGGTAACGCACACTGCCCCGCTGGGCAATAAAGTTATGCCAATGTTTGCCAACCCACTCTTCCATTGCTTGCCTCCTATTTTTCCCGTTTTTTGATGGGAATCACGGTTGCTGATGTCGATGATTTAAACCGCAGCAGACCATCGCCATGCTGCACCCGGTCACAAGCCTGAATACATTCACTGCACTGGGTGCAGGTAAAGATGTGGCGCTTACGCTTGCGCGGATGAAGGCGCATCGGACAAGCGTTATCGCAATCCTGTAGACAACCCTTGCACTCACTTCCTCGTGATTTATCAAAGCTCACCACCATCGCTTTATCATTAGCCAGCCAGACAATGCTCTGAAACAGCCCCACCGCACAGCCAAAACGGCAAAACAGATGGCGGGCAAACAGAAACTCCAAGGTAAACAGCGTGGTCGCCACACCAATAAACAGCGCCTGGTTGCGGGTCAGCTCTGCGGCAAACAGGTTGTGATAAATCACCGTTGGTGGCAACAGGTAGGTGAGCAGGCTAACCGCCCACAAAAACCCAATACCTACCGCTGCCACCAGTGTCCAGAGCCAGAAAATTCGTTGTGGCGGGGGTGAGCCCGGCACCGGCTGGTGCTCCCAGATAGTTGGCTTACCACTGGCACGTAACATCAAGCGATTGATCATCTCCACTACCGAGAAGTGCGGACATAGCCAGCCACAATAGATGCGCCCAAAACGCCACGCCAACCAGACCCCAAACCCAACCAGCAGCAGCGCCGGGATGAATACCCGATAGAGCAGGGTTAAGGCCAGCGCTAATGAATCCACCTCACCCCGCTGAAAGGGAGCCAACCCCAATGTCCAGTCGAAACCCAGTAGAATGAAGTTACCGGCATAAAGATCAAGCCGAAAAATATCCAACAGTGGTGCCAACAGAAACAGCACAAAAAAGAGTGTGCGGGTAATCAGGCGTGACTGTTCGAGTGTTAGTTTCATCTCGAACTAGTCAGCCAGACACGCCTCAGCCACTTGGTAGAGCGCTGCGATGGTCTCGGCATCATCACTTAGCGGCTCTATAATTGCAGCGCGTGCGGCGCTCAGTGTATCCAACCCCGAGGCGATTAAACCGGCGCAGTAGACCAATAGCCGCGTCGAAACACCCTCCTCAAGGTCAACACCTTGCAGTGATCGCAGCGCTTGGGCCAACTCAACCAACTGCTGGGCGGTCGCCCGGCTAACACCGCTCTCATTCTCAATAATGGTGCGCTCCAGTGCTGCATCGGGATAGTCAAAACTCATCGCCACAAAGCGCTGGCGGGTGCTGGGTTTAAGCCCCTTTAGCAAGTTTTGATAACCCGGGTTGTAGGAGATAACCAGCATAAACCCCGGTGGTGCTCGCAGAGTTTCGCCGGTGCGTTCAATCGGCAACATCCGCCGATCATCCGACAGCGGATGCAGTACTACGGTGGTATCTTTTCGCGCTTCGACAATCTCATCCAGATAGCAAATAGCCCCCTCACGCACGGCGCGTGTGAGCGGCCCATCTTGCCAGATCATCTCGCCATCACCAATCAGGTGACGGCCCACCAGATCTGCCGCCGTCAAATCGTCATGACAAGCCACGGTGTAGAGCGGTCGATTTAATTTAGCCGCCATATGCTCAATAAAACGGGTTTTCCCACAACCGGTTGGCCCTTTTATTAGAAGGGGGAGCTGGTTTTTGTAAGCGTGTTCGAAAATAACCACTTCATTATTCTGTGGTTGATAGAAAGGGGGCTGTTCTAAATTAATAACATCAGAAAGCATCACGGTACTCCTTATAGAATCTCTGATTAAGTCTATGTGATTTCAGACAACATAAAACACTCATGACTTGTTCAGCGCTTCCTTATAAAAAAGGGCGAGCTCAAAAAAAGGGGGGGAGAGCTCGCCCAAGGGAGTGGAGAGGTTAAAACTCACTCCGAAACAGTTGTACTCCTGGACTCTTTTTGCCCCACAAAGAAGCTCGCCACATAGACAAGCAGGCCAATGGTAAAGACAAAGCCCGCAGCAAGTCGCAGCCAATAGAAGAAGGCGATGCTCTCTTGGGTGGCCATAAAGCTCATGGGCTCTTCTGCCATACGCTGTAACCAGACTTGTAATACACCCGCACCAGTCAATGCCAAGGTGATGGTGACCATGCCGCTCGCCATCAGCCAAAATGACCATTTTTCAAAGCGCTGGGTAATCTCGGGTGCCGCCACCTGCCCTCGTATAATCGGCATGGCATAAGAGATAATGGTAATCACAATCAACGCATAGGCACCAAAGAAGGCCAGATGACCGTGCGCGGAGGTAATCTGCGAGCCATGGGTGTAGTAGTTAACGGGAGCGAGGGTGTGCATAAAGCCCCAAACACCGGCACCCAGGAAAGCCAACACCGCGGTTCCCAGCGCCCACAACACCGCCGCTTTATTGGGGTGGTCACGACGGCGGCGGCTGACCATATTAAAAGCAAACAGTGCCATCATGAAAAATGGAATCGGCTCCAGTGCTGAGAAGATAGACCCCAGCCACAACCAGTACTCCGGTGTACCAATATAGAAGTAGTGATGCCCGGTACCAATCACGCCGGTAATCAACGCCATGGCGATAATCACATACAGCCACTTCTCGATCACCTCGCGGTCAACCCCGGTCACCTTGATCAACACAAAGGCCAAAATAGCACCCATGATCAGCTCCCAGACACCCTCAACCCAGAGGTGAATAACCCACCACCAGAAAAACTTATCCAGCACCAAATTGACGGGATTATAGAAGGCAAACAGGAAGAACAGTGCCAAGCCTACCAAGCCGGTCAACAGCACCACGCTGATGACCGTTTTGCGGCCAGTGAGCACCGTCATGCCGATATTGAAGATAAAACCCAGCACCACAATCACAATGCCAATTTTGGTAATGGTCGGTTGCTCCAGGAACTCGCGCCCCATAGTCGGCCATATATCATTACCGGTCATCGCCGCCAACCCCGCATAAGGAACCAGCAGATAACCCAGAATGGTCAACACACCCGCCGTCAGGAAAGTCCAGAAGAGGATCATCGCCAACTTTGGACTATAAAGCTCTCGCTCCGACTCTTCCGGCACCAAAAAGTAACTGGCACCCATAAAACCAAACAGCAACCATACAATCAAAAGATTGGTATGCACCATACGGGCAACATTAAAGGGGATTTCGGGGAAGAGAAAATCCCCAACCACATATTGTGTGGCTAAAATCAGGCCAAATAAAACCTGGCCAACAAATAACGCAATAGCGGCGATAAAGTAGGGTTTAGCAACCGCTTGAGATTCATATTTCATCATCATTTTAACCCTCTATATTTGGTGGCCAGTCATTGGTATCGATCTCCGAAGTCCACTTCAGAAACTCCGCCATACCCACCAACTCTTCTCGCGTTAAATTGAACTGGGGCATACTACGACGACCGGGAACACCCTCCGCCGGGCGACTCTCAATAAAGCCGATAATCGCTTCAGTACTATTGCCAAAGCGCGTGTAGACATTGCCCAGCTCCGGTGCAAAATAGGCCCCTTCGCCCAGTATGGTGTGGCAGCCCACACAGTTATTGTCTTCCCACACTTTTTTGCCAAGCGCCACCTCAGCGGTAATGTTGTGACGGTTATCCCGCTCGGGCAGCACCCCCAAAGTGTGGTAGCTAAGGGAGAAAAACAGCAGCAATGAAAATACCCCTCCCCCCAAGAAAATATTGCGTGCCATGCTTTTGGTAAAGCGCTCACTCATGGCCGACTCCTTTGATGAATTGATTTAAGACGTCGCCACTCTAGCCACAACAGAGTGCGTTTTCCTTGACCTGGATCAAGATTCATATTCAGATAGGCAATAATTGATCAATAAACTCGGAATTTAACGGTGCTTAAAACCCTTCAAAACAGTGCGCTTTTCAATAGCCTTCCTGAAACAGAGCTACAATCATTGGTTGATGAGGCGTGCTGCCTCAAACTTAATCAGGATGAAATTCTATTTATTCAAGGCGACCCTGCTGAACACTTCTATTGGCTCGCTTCGGGTATGCTCAAGCTCTACCGCATGGCACCCAATGGCGACGAGAAGGTAATTGAAATTATCCAGCCAGGAGAGACGTTTGCAGAGGCGATTATGTTTATGGGGCAGCCGCAGCCGCGCTTTCCGGTTGCCGCACAAATGATTGCCAAAGGTGAAGTGTGGCGTTTTAACAACCAGCAGTTTCTGGGTTATTTAGAGCAATCGGTGGAGAGCTGCTTCCGCATGATGGCCAACATGAGCCAACGGCTGCACCAGCATGTGAAAGAGATCGACCGGCTAACCCTGCAAACCGCCAGCGAACGGGTCATTAACTATCTACTGCAAGCGTTGACCAAACAGAGCGACAACAACCTGAAACTCAACATCAGCAAACAGATGCTGGCCGCACAACTCTCCATCAAGCCAGAAACCCTCTCCCGCACCCTAGGAAGACTCAGCCGCGAAGGGCTTATATGCAGCCAAGGAAGCACTATAAAGGTGGTCGATATCCAGGCATTGCGCCAGTTGGTAGAGATATAAGTAGATGTCACGGCCATTAAGGAGTCCCGGACTAAGTTAAGAGAGCAA
>JALSJH010000099.1 GCA_026989455.1 Chromatiales bacterium
CCACTAACAGAAGCACCCTCAGCGGCGGCGATTGCAGGAACCATAGTGGCGGCAACGGCCAGTGCGATTAAATTCTTTTTCATGTTGAAATTCCTCCCTCGGAATAGTTTGTTATTTATTACGGTATCTATGAAAGCATGAGTTTGCAGCTGAAAGCAACACTTTGTTGTAAATTTGTCACGACTCCTGTTTTATATTTGTCGTTATTTATTATAACTGTGTTGTAATTTATTGTTTTTAAAACAAAAAGAGTAGGCTTTTAGGGTTGTTGTTTTTTTGCAAATATGGCGCTATGGTGTGTTGTTGGCGCACGGTGTGGTTGATTAACTCTCTTATCAGCAGTCAAATAGCCGTTACAAGGGGTGAGCTGTACTAATCTATATATAGAATGTCCCTTACAAAGCTTCCTTTAGCAAAGAGGGATTGGCGGATTAGTGCAATGTTGGTCTCTATGAATCCTCTTCTGCCAAGGGGCGGTTTAAGTGGGAATTTTGCAATAGGCATATCTCTTATTCAAAGGAGTGATGGGGTGAAAATTGGTTTGCTGGAAGATGATCCTTATATGGCGGAGCTGGCGCGGTTGTGGCTGACAGATGCCGGTTATGAGGTGGTGGTGTTTACCACCGGGGAGGCGTTGATCGCGGCGATTCCGGAGGGTGGTTTCGATCTGTTGATTATTGATTGGATTTTGCCCGATATGCAGGGTGATGCGGTGTTGAGCTGGGTACGCGAGTACCTTGATTGGCTGATTCCGATACTGTTTGTGACTCAGAAAGACCGCGAAGAGGATGTGGTCTATGTGCTGGAGCTGGGGGCGGATGACTATATATCCAAGCCAGTGAGTCAGCCGATATTGTTGGCACGGGTTAAGGCGTTACTGCGTCGCTCCCAACAGTGTAAAAAGCTGCGATGCGGAAATGTGGAGTGCCCTCCCTATAAAATTGATATGTCTCATCACCGAATTTCGAATGAGGGTGTGGTGGTGGATTTAACCCAAAAAGAGTATGAACTGGCGGCTTTCCTGTTTAAAAACATTGGCCGTGTGGTCTCTCGTGGCGAGATTTTGGAGTCTGTTTGGGGCCTTTCGTCCGATGTGAATACCCGCACCGTGGATACTCATGTGAGCCGATTGCGCAACAAGCTGGGTTTCTCTTCCGCCAGCGGTGTTAAGTTAAGTGCGGTTTACCAGCATGGTTACCGGCTGGAGTATGTTGAGGCCGAGTCGGCTTAAGGAAGCTCTGATTAAGGCTGGCCTGCGGCTTCAATGAGTTGCTGCGGCTTTATGCTGTGGGCATTGGCAAAGCCACCGATATAGCGGATTTTATCGGCAACAAATCGATACAGTTTGAAATCGGCGAATGAGAAGAGCATTTCAGCATCGGGCAGCTGTGCTAGGTAGCGTTTTTTGAGTGGTAAGTAGTCGGGGTGATCTTTCTCAACGGCTTGAATAAGGCCATTAAGCGTAACACGGGCCAGGGTTTGTGGGTCTTTTGAGGGTTCTGCTGTTTCACTGACTGCGATGGATATTTGTGGCGTTTTGAGCAAGCGTTGGGTGTGGGGTGCCAGGGTGCTGAGGTGTAAAATAAGGGTGGTAAGCTCATCAGTGGCGGCATAGGCGACCATGCTGCAATAGGGTTCGCCGTTGCGCAGGGTGGCCAGGGCGGCCCAGCGCTGTTGGCGGAGTAGTGTGCAGAGTGGTTGCAGCTCGGTTGGGTTCATCGTCGCGCTCTCTATTAATCAGTATGACTTTTTTATACACCATCTGGCCGCTGCTGTCTGTAGTGCTGGATATTAACCTGTTGTATTCCTTCATTATTATTTTCAGTGCTGTTTTCACTATATTAAAGTTGATGTTTCGCGTTAAAATATGGCGCAACAATGACTATTTAACTTTGATCAATCTGTAAAGGGAACACCCATGTCTAAACTGGTTAATCCACATGGCTCGGATGAGCTGAAAACACTGCTGTTGGAAGGTGATGCACTGGCGGCTGAGAAGAGTCGTGCTGAATCATTACCAAAAGTGATGATCAGCTCTCGTGAGTCGGGCGATGTGATCATGATGGGGATCGGTGGTTTTACCCCACTGGACGGTTTTATGACCCATACCGACTGGCAGGGTGTTTGCGATGGAATGAAGATGGCAAATGGTCTGTTCTGGCCAATTCCTATTACACTCTCAACCGCTACTTCTGTCGCGGATACTTTGAGCCTAGGCCAAGATGTGGCGCTGGTTGATGAGGAGAGTAACGAGATCATGGCCACCATGACGGTTACCGAGAAGTACACTATTGATAAAGCGCACGAGTGTATGATGGTGTTTAAAACCACTGATACCGACCACCCTGGGGTGAAGATGGTGATGGCGCAGGGTGATGTCAATCTTGCGGGTCCAGTCAAGGTGTTGTCACAAGGTCGCTTCCCGACTGATTTTTCTGATATCTATATGACACCGGCAGAGACCCGCGCACTGTTCAAGAAAAAGGGGTGGCGCTCAGTGGTTGCCTTCCAGACCCGCAACCCACTGCATCGTTCACACGAATATCTGGTTAAAATCGCCATTGAGATTTGTGATGGGGTGATGATTCACTCACTGCTGGGTAAGCTGAAGCCGGGCGATATTCCATCTGAAGTACGTGTTGATGCGATTAATGCGCTGGTTGAAAACCACTTCGTCAAAGATACCGTTATTCAGTCGGGCTATCCGCTGGACATGCGCTATGCTGGCCCTCGTGAGGCGCTGTTACATGCGTTGTTCCGCCAAAACTATGGCTGCTCTCACTTGATTGTAGGTCGTGATCACGCTGGTGTGGGTGACTATTATGGCCCCTTTGACGCACATCACATCTTCGATGAGATTCCTGAGGGGGCTTTAGAGACACAGCCGCTGAAGATCGATTGGACCTTCTTCTGCTACAAGTGTGGCGGCATGGCTTCCATGAAGACCTGTCCACACGAAGCGTCAGATCGCCTGCTACTCTCAGGCTCTAAACTGCGTAAATTGCTCTCAGAGGGCGATGAAGTGCCCGCAGAGTTTTCGCGCCCTGAGGTGTTGAAGATTTTGCGTGCGTACTACAGCACGATTGCAGAAGAGGATAAGGTTGAGGTTAAGCTTTCAGGCCACTCGGCACGCTAAACAGCGTATTACGTTTACGCTGTTTGATAGAGCGGGGTTGCAGTTGTGCTGCAATCCCGTTTTTTTTAAATTTTTCAGCATCACGGTTGTCTGAGTGGTTTGTCGGTCTTAATAAGATGGGGTTATATAGTGAAGAGATACCTTTTTTTGGCGGCTTTGCTCTTAATGGCAGTGGTCGCTCAAGCGGAGCCTCCACCAGGGCACCCTTCGGTGGGGGAGGCGCATGATCATTTGCAGATCCCCTTAAATGAGTTAAGTCATCAGGGGCGAGTGTTGCAGAGTATTCCCAGTAATGACTATGTCTATCTCGAGGTGAGTAGAGCAGAGGGTGGGAACCTCTGGCTGGCTGCGCCCCGTGCCGCGGTGCCGGTGCAAAGTTATATTCGTTACGGTGACGGTGCGGTAATGAAAAACTTTTTCAGCCGCAAGCATAAGCGCACTTTTGATGAGTTGATGTTTGTGGATCGCATTCAGTTGCTGGGGAATTGATGCTCCCTGCTACTGAAAATAGCCGCCTGCTTATAAAGGAAGCTCTGACCAAGTCATGAATGTTTTACGCTGGCTGATGTTGCCCTCATTTGCCCCAAAAATCGCACCAATAGAAGCGACTATTGCTGCGCATTTCGGAACAAATGAGAACAATTACTTCTCAGCCTAAACTCATCCAGACTTAATTAGAGGTTCCTAAAGCATTGAGTGCTTTTATGCTCTCTTTAACCAGTGCGGGGCCTCGATAGATGAGGCCGCTGTAAAGCTGTACCAGGCTGGCACCGGCGGCTATTTTTTGCTGGGCGTGTTCGCCAGATAAAATGCCCCCTGCGCCAATGATTGGCACCTCTCCTTTTAGATGTTCTGCCAGCTGCATAATGACGGCGGTGGAGGCTTCTCGAACGGGAGCACCGCTTAATCCACCCGCCTCATCTCCATGCTTTAGGCCCTGAACGGCATCGCGGCTGACGGTGGTGTTGGTGGCGATGACACCGTCAAAGGTGTAGTGCAGCAGCAGTTCGGCGATCGCTTTAATCTGCTCACTGTTCAGGTCAGGGGCTATTTTTAATACGATAGGGACATATTTCCTGTGCTGTTCTGCCAGCTTTTTCTGCTCCTCTTTGAGCGCCGAAAGCAGCCCGCCAAGTTCAGTGGAGTCTTGTAGTTGGCGCAGGTTTTTGGTGTTGGGTGAGGAGATGTTGGCGGTAATGTAGCTGGCGTAAGGGTAGACCTTGCGCAAGCAGATTAGGTAATCTTCTGTGGCTTTTTCCATGGGTGTGTCGGCATTTTTGCCGATATTGATACCCAAAATTCCTTTGTAGTGCGATTTTTTGACATTTTCTACCAGCTGTTCGACACCGTGATTGTTGAAGCCCATACGATTGATAATGGCCTGCGCTTGCGGTAGGCGAAACATGCGTGGCTGGGGGTTTCCTGCCTGAGGCCGTGGGGTGATGGTGCCTATCTCAATAAAGCCAAAGCCAAGAGCGGCCAGTGCATCGATGTACTCACCGTTTTTATCGAGCCCCGCAGCCAGCCCCACCCGGTTGGGGAACTCAATGCCCATGATGGTGGTGGGCGTGGTGTTAATGTTGGGCTGGATCAGGCGACTTAAGCCAAGTGTATGCAGGCGACGTATCATATTAAGGGTGAAGTGATGGGCGCGCTCAGGCTCCATTTGGAAAAGGAGGGGGCGCAGTAGTGAATAGAGCATAGTGGGTCCGCTTATTGGGTTTTTTGTGCTGTTTCAAATGCTTCAATGCAGCATTTGCAGAGACATGTTTGTGTGTGCGCCACTTCGGGGTTGGCTAGGAGCCTGTCCGAGAATAGAGAGCCTACTGCGGAAAAGCCCTTTTGGCCCACCTTTACGCTCATTTTCGTTAAGTATGAACAACTATTCGCCTCAAATGACGAAAAAATGGACTCAAAATGGCTTCCCCTCGCTACGGCTTCTGTTCTCGGACAAGCTCCTAGTCGCTCAGAAGGCACATGAGTGGTGAAGCACCAGCAGGAGGTCGAGTTTTGTTTTTTCGCCCGGGCGCAGTGGTTGAGTTTACCGCAGAGTGGGCAGTTTGCCTCATCAATGGTTTGAGTCACTGTTTGTCAGTCAACGGTATTTGCTCAAATTGAATGCCTGCCCAGCCGTGACGTATGAAGTGCCGAATATTGGCGTGGTCATCCCCTTCCGGGTTCAAAAGCACCTCTTGACGGTAGTAGTCGCCAAAACAGTGCAGGGTTTGTTGTTCATTGAGGTGGTTGAGCTTGGCAAAGGCGAATATTTTACAAGAGCCCTGGTTGTCTCCTGCTTGGTTGATAATGAGATCATGTTTATGGCCATTACTAAAGCGGCTGGGCGAGTAGTGGTAGTGCAGGGTGATGGTGTCGATCACTTCATTGAAATCAACTTGAGTGGGCTGGTTAATGATTTTATCGAGTAACTGCTGAATCTTCATGGGCTCCACCTTGACCGTTGTTGCGGTGAATTATACCCATTATGAGTGCTTTGCACGATTCATATTTTCCGCCCCAACAGCGTTAAAAATGATCTCAAAATCCTCATTTACGCCAGTAAGTTCCGGTTTTTCGATCATTTTTGCCTTGCTGGGACGAAAACTATTTTTCGTGAAAAGCTCTCATTATTAGGTCATTTTTTGGGAATTATTTGTGCGGGGCGCGGCCAAGAATAAACTCGCGCATCGATTCGCACACGCCAAGAACTTCGGCGATCAGTTCGGGGGCGACATTGACTTCATACATGCTGGCTTCAAGGTGTTTTATGACCAGGTCAAAGTGATAATCATTCATGCCCAAGGGCAGCAGCCTGGCGTGGGATTCCCGCATCAGTTCGCCGTCATCGTCGCTTGAGCCTTGGAAGGCCATGGTTAAAAATGATTTCTGTTTTTCAGCTTGCTTGGCCATGCTGATGTCGGAAAAAAAGGTGTGTAGGTTGGGGTCGTTGAAGACGCGGCTTAGAAAAAGAGTGACCAGTGATTCTACCGCGTCATCCCCTCCAATGCGTTGAAAAATAGAGAGAACCATGTTTCTAGGGCATTTTTTAGTATCATTCATCGCGCTACTCTAGCAGAGTTGTCTTGCGGATTAAACCTTACCCCTATTGTGGCAGAAAATGTAGTTTGCTGCACGTTAATAACGCCCATGGGAGCGGCTGATATAGTTTGAGAGTTGCTCACTCTCCTGGTTCATGCGTAATAGGTTGCTGTGGGTGAGTTTAAACAGCGAGCGCATCACTTTGTAGAGGATGCGTGGCTGGCTATCGAGCAGTGACTCAAAGTCGAGGGGGTCCAGAGTGTACACCTCGGCACTGCCTACCGCTTCCAGGGTTGCTTTGCGGGGTGAGCGATCTACAAAGGCGCGTGTGCCGGCAACCTCGCCCGGTTTCATGGTGTAGACTACTTGTGGCTTGTTGTCTCGCTGAGCAATTACCGCAAGCTCACCCTTTAGTAGTACAAAAAGTGTCTTTTCTGCACCACTTTCAGTGACCAAGCGCTCACCCTTTTTTAGGTGGCGTACCTTCATTATACTGGCGAGGACTTTGCACTCGTTAATGCTGAGCTCTTCACCAATAGCGGTGTGGCCGAGCGCCTCAAAATTAGCTGTATCACTCATGATGCTTCTCCTTGTGTGGGTGATGTGGGTTAAATTCTACTCAGTCATTTACTACGCTAGCGTATAATGACGACAAATTTATTAAATAGATGAGAGCAATGTCTGAATTTGATCAACATAACATCGCAGATTTCACGCAGAATCAAACCAGAGGAGCCGATAGTGGCGAGTAAAAAATCGAGTCCCAAGGCTAAAATGCCTTCTGATCAGAGTCTGACACGTTTATCGGCTTTTTTGGCACAATCGAAACGCCCTGAGCAGACCTTGTCACTACCACAGTTGCAGGGTTTTCTGTTTGCCGTGAGCTGCGCACCTTATGAGATTAGCTCAGAAGATTGGTTGCCGATTGTTTTTAATGAACAAGACCCCGGCTTTCAGGGTGATGAAGAGGCCAATGCGGTATTAGATGTGGTGATGGCGCTTTACAATTACCAGGATCAGCAGATTGAAGAGTGTAAGGTGGCACTGCCGGATAGCTGCCTGCCTGCGGCAGAGCTGGATCGTAATTTTTCTGAGGGGTCACCATTTCGCCTCTGGTGTAGTGGTTTTCTAATTGGGCACGGCTGGCTTGAGTCGTGCTGGGAGGAGTTGGATAGCGACCTTGATGAGGTGGTGGGGAGTTGTATGATGGTGCTCAGTTTTTATGCTGAGCGTGAGATGGCAGATAGCTTTTACGCTGAGTTTGCAGAGCCCGGTGAGCGCTTTGAAGTCATGGCTGAGGCGATGCTAGCCGAGTTTGACGAAGCGATGGTGCGCTATGCGGATGTCGGAGCGATGCTGCGTAGTGACTATGAGGAGGAGTAATCACTATTATTAGGATTAGTCCCTACCTCAAAAAAAGCCGGTAGGCGGGATTTTCCGTTTCGTTCCAGTAGCGGTAGCCTAGCTCATGTAAAAAGGTGTGGAATTGTGACTGCTCGCCGTCAGGAACCTGTACCCCAATCAATACCCGCCCATAAGCGGCACCATGGTTGCGATAGTGGAACATGCTGATATTCCAGCGCGTCCCCACATTCGTTAGAAAACGCAGCAAAGCGCCGGGATGTTCCGGGAACTCGAAACGATAGAGCACCTCGTCACGGGCATTGGCTCGACCTCCCACCATGTGGCGAATGTGCAGCTTTGCCATCTCGTTGCTGCTCAGGTCGACAACCGGATAGCCTTGCTTAACCAAGTCGTGCAGTAGTTGCTCCTTTTCGCCGCGCTCACCCAGCAGGCGCACGCCGACAAAAATATGTGCTTCTGATTTGTCCGCATAGCGATAGTTGAACTCAGTGATGCCGCGAGGGCCAATGGTTTCGCAAAACAGCTTAAAGCTGCCCGGTTGTTCCGGGATGGTGACCGTTAGGAGTGTTTCACGCTTCTCACCCAGTTCAGCGCGTTCAGAGACATGGCGTAAACGATCAAAGTTGAGGTTGGCGCCACTATTGATGGCCACCAGATTTTTCTGCTGACACGCCTCTCTCTCGACATATTTTTTGATCCCCGCAACGGCTAAGGCTCCAGCAGGTTCGGTAATGGCTCGAGTGTCATCAAATATATCCTTAATCGCCGCACAGGTCTCATCGGTGGAGACCAAAATAACCTCATCAATCACTTCGCGAGCCAAGCGAAAACTCTCTTTACCGACCTGCTTGACCGCCACCCCATCAGCAAAGATACCCACCTGGTCGAGCACAATGCGCTTGTTTTCAGCCAGCGCCCGGTACATGCAGGGGGCATCTTCCGGCTCTACGCCGATGACCCGGGTTTCAGGGTAGAGGTATTTAATGTAACAGCCGATGCCTGCAGCGAGGCCGCCACCGCCAACGGGGATAAAAATAGCATCAATGGGTGATTCACATTGTCGCAAAATCTCCATGGCGATGGTGCCTTGACCGGCGATAACATCAGGATCATCAAAGGGGTGAATAAAGGTGAGCTGCTGCTGTTCGGCCAGTTGGTGGGCGTGGGTAGAGGCCTCGTCGTAGGTATCGCCGTGTAAGACAACCACTCCGCCATAGCTGCGCACCGATGCCACTTTAATCTCCGGGGTGGTTTTAGGCATGACGATGGTGGCATTAATGCCGACTTTTTGTGCCGAGAGCGCCACACCCTGAGCGTGGTTGCCTGCGGAGGCGCAAATAACGCCGCGCTGGCGCTCCTCGATGCTGAGCGAGGCTATTTTGTTATAGGCCCCGCGCAGCTTGAAAGAGAAGGTCGGTTGCAGATCTTCCCGTTTCAAAAGAATCTGGTTTTTGAGGCGCTTGCTTAGGCGGTTGGCGGGTTGCAGTGGTGTCTCAATGGCCACGTCATAGACACGGGCTTGTAGTATTTTTCGGATATATTTGTTGGGCATGGCGCTAAATTATCAGTTCACAGATAAAAAGTCAGTGTCTAAATAGTGTTAACCTGAATATAATGACATGTTTAGTCGGGGTTTTACCCGATAACCCGAAACGATAGGCAAGGGGAGATCAAAAATGACTCAGGATGAATTAAAGAAAGCGGTTGCCAAGGCAGCGTTGGAGTATGTCGAAGCCGGTAGCATTATCGGTATTGGCACCGGCAGTACAGCAAACTATTTTATCGACTATTTAGCCGATATGAAGCATAAAATTGATGCCACAGTTGCCAGCTCCGAGGCGAGTGCAGAGCGGCTGCGTGGCCACGGTATTTTGGTTGAAGACCTGAATATGGTTGATGAGATCTCTGTGTATGTAGATGGCGCGGATGAGACCACTGAATATTTGCACCTGGTTAAAGGTGGCGGTGGTGCGTTGACCCGTGAAAAAATAGTCGCTGCGGTGGCCAAGAAGTTTGTCTGTATTTGTGATGATAGCAAGCTAGTTCCTATGTTGGGTGCATTTCCGTTGCCGGTAGAAGTTATCCCAATGGCACGTAGCTATATCGCCCGCGAGCTGGTAAAAATGGGTGGTCAGCCGGTCTATCGTGAAGGGTGTATAACGGATAATGGAAATATCATTCTGGATGTTCATGGGCTGAAGATTATGAACCCCGTTGAGCTGGAAGAGCAGTTGAATATGCTGCCGGGTGTGGTAACTAACGGCCTGTTTGCCAAGCGTCCAGCCGATGTGCTGCTGCTGGGTGGTGCCAATGGTGTGAAAAGATTCGATTGATGGGGGTTTCCTAGGGAAACCCTGATCAAGTCATGAATGTTTTATGCTGGCTGAAATCGTCCTCATTTATCCCGAAAATTGCACCAATAGAACAACGATTACTGCGCATTTCGGAACAAATGAGAACAATTTCCTCTCAGCCTAAATTCACCCAGACTTAATCAGGGACTCCCTAGGCATATTTTGCCACCTAGCCGAGTGAGTTTGGCGCGGTATAGGGATTTTATTCGCTACTCTATTTCAGTCTTTATATTTGTGGTATTTGGTTGAAAAACAGATGAATTTATAGGGTGGTGGCATCTATTTGAGTGCTTTCAAAATCAATAGCTTGTTCGAATTGATATAGAGTTAACTTGAGTCTGATTACTTAATGCAATAAATTACCGGCACAAAGAGCATTGCACGAAGACCTTACTCTCTTTTTTGCAGCGTAATAATCAGTTTGAATAGCGCCTGCTTTTAGGCTGAATCTATTTTTTCAAGCTGATTTCACATTGCGCCAGTCAAAAAAGTGTTTTCATGTAAAGAGTGGAATTTCAGGGTGAGTATCTTTGCTCCTGAACCTAGGCTGTCACGAGGATTTTAGCGTATTATGGATTCAAAAAACCACATCTCAGAGCCATCATCTTTAGTCTCTTCTTCTGCATTTTTTTCACTTTTTAACACCTTCCCCAAAGGGGTGGTGATCACCAATGCATCCCATCATATCCAATATGTTAACCACACGGCGGCGGTTATGCTCGGGCTCTCTAGCCAGCAACTGCTGGGCTGTTCCATTTTGACCTTGGTAGAGGGGGATTTGCCCTTGCTCTCTTCTGAGGGGGTGGGGGTGGCGGCTTCTACTTTTGAAAGTACGCTACTGGCTGCCGGGCAGCGGAAAATACCGGTTGAGGTGAACTACAGCGAAATAAATGACGCGGGTCGTTGTCTCGCCTTTTTTATGCTGGAAGATATCTCCGAACGAACCAATAATCAGCGAAGGTTTTACCAGCAGAGCATCACCGACTCATTAACCGGGCTTTTTAATCGGCGCTACTTTGATGAGCGACTTAGCCAAGAGGTGGGTCGTGCCAGTCGCTATCGCACACTCTTCTCTGTGGTTGTCATCGATATTGACGGATTTAAGCAGGTTAATGATCTCTATGGTCACGGCTATGGTGACAAGGTATTGCAGATCGCCACTTCAGTTTTTCAGGAGACTTTTCGCGACGAAGATACGCTCTATCGTTACGGCAGTGATGAGTTTGCGATGATCTTGCCCGAAACTACCAAAGAGGGTGCAGTTGAAGTTGCCGAGCGATTACGAGAGCGCTTCTCACACTGCTGCCCGGATAAAAATAAGCTTGTTCAGCTATCACTTAGTGTCGGTGTTGCCAGCCATCCAGAAGGGGGGGTTGATGCCAAGGGTTTGATTGGCGTGGCTGAGCGCCGTATGTGTTTTGCTCGAGAGAGTGGTGGTGATCGTGTCGCTTCATCTGATTCGCTAGTGGATAGCAATAATGAAGTTGACCAGTTGCTGCAATCACTGGGTGACCTGACGCGGATGATGGAAAAAAATCGCGGTTACGCCCCCCTTGATGGTCTGGGTCATTCACAAGAGATGCGCTCGTTAGGGGTGGAGATTGGCCGCCGATTGGGTTTAGATGCGGCGCGGTTGCAGGTTTTTGAACAAGCTGCGATGTTGCATGACATTGGTACCATTCATTTGCCAAGAGAGCTGCTGCAAAAGAAAGGCAAGCTGAATGAGCGTGAGTGGCAGAAGATTAGACAGCACACCACCATTGGCGAGGAGATTATCGACATGATGATCTCATCTGATCGCAAGGATTTAGTTGATCTGAAAAATATTGTTGCCCAGCACCATGAGTCGGTGGATGGTAGCGGTTATCCCCGTGGCTTGAGCGAGGAGGAGATCATGATGGAGGCAAAAATATTGGCGGTAACCGATGCCTACAGTGCCATGTTAGCTGAGCGCCCTTACCGCTCTGCACTCACTAAAGAGCAAGCGCTGCTGGAGTTGAAGCGGTTTTCCGGTTGTCGTTTTGCGCCTAAAGTAGTTGATGTTCTGGTGCAGATTGAAGAGAGTCAGCGGGCTGATGTTGGCGGCGAGTCATCCAGTTAAAGCTAA
>JALSJH010000100.1 GCA_026989455.1 Chromatiales bacterium
ACTACGAAGAGCCTAGCGTTTGTAGTATGATGCGCGCTTAATTTGAATTCAGCTTGAGTGGAGCGCTAATGAACCTTTCTGAACTGACCGCAATCTCCCCGATCGATGGCCGCTATGGCAGTAAAACTAAAGAGCTTCGTGCCATTTTTAGTGAATACGGTTTAATCCGTCATCGTGTTTTGGTTGAGGTGCGCTGGTTGCAAAAACTGGCTTCGATCGATGCGATCAGTGAGGTTCCGCCACTCTCGAAACATGCTCAGCAGATTCTTGATGGCATTGTCGAAAACTTTACCGAAGAGGATGCTCAGCGGGTTAAGAATATCGAGCGAACCACTAATCATGATGTGAAAGCGGTTGAATATTTTCTGAAAGAGAAAATCCAGGGCAATAGTGAGTTGGAGGCGATCAGTGAATTCATTCATTTTGCCTGTACCTCAGAAGATATCAACAACCTCTCATACGCGTTAATGCTTAGCCAAGGCCGCAGCCAAGCGCTACTGCCCATTATGGATGAGACGATTGATGCCATAACAGCCCTTGCACACGACTATGCCGATGTCTCCATGCTCTCACGCACCCACGGCCAAACCGCATCACCCACCACGGTGGGCAAAGAGATGGCTAATGTTGCCTATCGCCTAAAGCGACAGCGTACACAGCTGATTAGCGTACCCATGCTAGGCAAGATAAATGGTGCGGTGGGTAACTACAATGCGCACCTCTCAGCCTATCCGACGCTTGACTGGGAAGCGACCGCCGAAGAGTTTGTCACCTCATTGGGACTTGCTTGGAACCCCTACACCATTCAGATTGAGCCGCACGATTACATCGCAGAGATGTTCAATGCTCTGGCGCGCTTTAACACCATTTTGATCGATTTTGACCGTGACATCTGGGGCTATATTGCCCAGGGTTACTTCAAGCAGAAAACTGTGGCGGGCGAGGTGGGTTCATCCACCATGCCCCATAAGGTCAACCCGATTGATTTCGAAAACTCGGAAGGTAATCTAGGGATTGCCAACGCGCTCTTTGACCACTTGGGTAATAAACTACCCATCTCGCGCTGGCAGCGTGACCTCACCGACTCCACCGTGCTGCGCACCCTTGGGGTCGGCATCGCCCACGCCATTATTGCCTATCAAGCCACCTTAAAAGGGATCAGTAAACTACAGCTTAACCAGCAGCGTTTGGCCGATGATCTGGATAACGCTTGGGAAGTGCTGGCCGAGCCGGTACAAACCGTGATGCGCCGCTACGGCATCGAAAAGCCCTACGAAAAACTCAAAGAGCTGACACGAGGCCAAGGCGGCATGAATGAAACAACCATGCGGGCATTCATCGATACGCTGGATATTCCAACCGATGCCAAACAGCGCTTGCTTGAGATGACCCCCGCCAGCTACACAGGCAATGCCACAGCACAGGCTAAGAAAATTTAATTAGCGTGGCCGGAGCGGGGCTATGGCTCCCGCAAAGGCCACCGCTTTAGCCCCGACAGGGCATTCAGCAAAAAAATATACAAAATGACGCATTACGTCACGATAAAAGCCCCTCTGTGTCACACCACCAAATAACATATCTCATAAAAACAGTAGATAAAACTTATTAAAAATAAAAAACAACCACCTTTATTATCCTTAAAATACAATAGATTAAAATCACCTCAAGCGCCATTCACTGACATGAAAACACAAACTCATTACAAGTTGGCACGCCCTGTGAAGTAATCACTATCGAAGAGATTTATTGAGATCCCCCCAATTTTCTCATTAACCTCTTCACCCTCCTTCCTTTCCTTATTGTTGGGAATCGGCGCTTAAATTTAAGCGCCTTTTTTTTTGCCTGATCAGTTAC
>JALSJH010000101.1 GCA_026989455.1 Chromatiales bacterium
TCACTATCGAAGAGATTTATTGAGATCCCCCCAATTTTCTCATTAACCTCTTCACCCTCCTTCCTTTCCTTATTGTTGGGAATCGGCGCTTAAATTTAAGCGCCTTTTTTTTTGCCTGATCAGTTACCCTGAATAATTCATTCAAGCGCTTTGTACCAATGGTGCAAAGCGCTCTCAATATCAGAGGTGAAAAATGAGTATCAAAGACGCTGAAAATAAATTATTTGATAAATGGCGGGGAAGTCGTGCCGGTTTTGTTTCTGACGGTGTCATTTCAGAGACCGAATATATGAAATCCAAGCCAAAAATCACCTTTATCCTCAAAGAAGTCAATGATAAAGATGGGGGTAGTTGGGATCTGCGAGAGTTTGTATCCGATGGTGGTCGCCCCCAAACCTGGGACAACATCGCAAGGTGGGTTCATGGAATAAGAAATATTACTTCAGTTCCAAAGTGGGACTTTTTCAAAGATGTTACAGATGACTTCAGGAAAGAAACTTTAAAAAGCATCTGTGCTATGAATCTTAAAAAATCACCCGGTACGCATACTGCGGTCCATGCAGACCTTCATAAAGTAGCAAAAGAGGATAAAGACTATATTAAAGATCAATACGCTCTCTATGACCCAGGTATAACGATCTGTTGTGGAACCGGTGATTTATTTAAAAGCATCGTTAATCCTGAAACACCAAAATGGAAAATAACAACCAGAGGCGTTTACTGGTATAAACGAGGTACAGGTAAGTTTGTTGTTGACTTCGCCCACCCTGAAGCAAGAGTTAAGAGTTCGCTTCTCGTCTATGGATTGTTGGATGCCATCCGCGAAATATATACAGAGATAGGAGTGGATGTAACTCATACTCATCCCTGCGAACTAGAAGCTGGCAATCCTACCGCAGATTCGCAATAATCCCCGCCTCACTTTAATAACAGAGAAAGGCTTTTCCATGTGGTTTAACAATTTACAGCTGTTCCGTCTCACACAACCCTTTACCCTAAGCGGTGAGGCGCTGGAAGAGCAGTTGGCCGCTCACGCCTTTCAGCCTTGTGGTGCGTTGCAGCCCAGCAGTTTTGGTTGGGTTTCGCCGCTGGGTCGTGAGGGTCAGATGCTGACTCACTCGGTTAATGACTACATTATGGTTTGTGCGCGCAAGGAGGATAAAATAATTCCTGCGTCGGTAATTAAAGAGATTGTGAACGAGAAAGCGGCGGCGATTGAAGCAGAGCAAGGGCGCGCAGTACGCCGCAAGGAGCGCCAAGAGATGCACGACGAGGTTGTTTTTGAGTTGATGCCCAAGGCATTCAGCCGCTCCAGCCACACTTACGCTTACATTGCGCCAAAAGAGAACCTGATTGTGGTTAATGCAGCCAGTGCAAAAAAAGCGGAAGAGCTGGTGAGTGAGCTTCGCAAGGCACTGGGTTCGCTACCGGCGGTTCATCCCGCGCTAATGCAAGCACCCGCCTCGATAATGACCCAATGGCTAGCCAGCGGTAATCATCCGGATGATGTGGTAATTCAGGATGAGTGTGAGCTGCGCGAGCCGACCGAAGAGGGTGGAATTATCCGCTGTAAGCGACAAGATTTAATGAGTGAGGAGATCCAGGTACATTTGAATGCAGGCAAAGAGGTGGTAAAGCTCGCCATTGAGTGGAGTGAGCAGCTCACCTGTATTATCGGTGATGACCTCTCAATAAAGCGCCTGCGCTTCTCTGACGAGCTGCTTGAGCAGAGCGATAACATCGGCGCAGATGATGCCGCCATGGCTTTTGATAATGACTTTAGCATCATGACTCTGGAGCTGGCACGTTTCATTCCCCGCCTGCTGGAGCTATTTGGTGGCGAAGATAGAAGCGGCTACGCTGAAAAAATTTAATAAAAGAGGTGTCTCTTGTGGAACTCAGGAAGGCCAGATCAGACAAACCTTAAACGAAACCCCTAATCCTCGGGTAGAAATGCGAGATGATGTGTAAGGTATTGGGTTCACAGTGAAACAAAAAACAGGAGTCGCACCCATAGGTTCGATGGCTATTTTTTGTTTTGCTGTGGAATCAAGAACTTGTGCAGCATACGTGTTTCTATCCGAGGATTAGGGGAAACATAGAATGGATGAGCAAGCCACCATGTCATATCAGCAAGTAGAGCAACTTCGCACGCATATTCAACAGCATATCGTTGGGCAGCCCGATCTTATCGATCGCCTACTGATTGCACTGCTTGCCGATGGCCATCTACTGGTTGAAGGAGCACCCGGATTAGCCAAAACTACCGCCATTAAAGCGCTGGCGGGTGGTTTGGAGGCGGACTTTCACCGGGTACAGTTCACCCCGGATCTATTACCTGCCGATCTTATCGGCACCGAAATTTACCGCCCCCAAGAGGGGAGCTTCCACTTCCAGCAAGGGCCACTCTTTCACAACTTGGTGTTAGCGGATGAGATCAACCGCTCTCCGGCCAAGGTGCAGTCTGCACTACTGGAGGCGATGGCAGAGCGGCAGATCACCGTTGGCCGCACCACCTACCCGCTCCCCGAGCTGTTCTTGGTAATGGCGACACAAAACCCCATCGAGCAAGAGGGAACCTACCCTCTCCCCGAGGCTCAGCTGGATCGCTTCTTGATGCATGTACGAATTGAGTTTCCCAGTGCCAGCGAAGAGCTGGAAATTTTACACCTGACCCGTAATGAAGCGTTGCAAAACAGACCACTGCAAGCCACCACGCCACTCAGTCAGCAGGCGATACTCAACGCCCGTAAAGAGATTTTGCAGCTGCACCTTTCCGAGCCGCTGGAGCGCTATCTTGTTGAGTTGATTATGGCTAGCCGCACCCCCGGGCGCTATGGCGAAGAGCTTGCCCAGTGGGTACAGTACGGCGCTAGCCCACGGGCGACCATGGCGCTGGATCGCTGCGCCCGCGCCCATGCATGGCTGCGAGGCCGCGACTACCTCTCTCCCGAAGATATTCATGCGGTGGCACACAATGTGTTGCGCCACCGTATTTTATTAAGTTTTGAGGCCGAAGCTGAAGGGATCACCTGCGATAAGTTAATCGATGAACTCCTCAACCGGGTACCGGTACCCTAGAAAAAATGTTCGACTTAAAAACAGGCATAAAAGAGTTGTTTCGCGGAACATCCCGTACCGTAGCCAGCCACGAGCCGCTGCACTTAACACAGCAAACCTTGTTGGCGCTGCGCCATCAGGCCAAGCTACTGGCCAGCCAGAAACCACGCCAAGTGCGCTCTGCCCAGTCGGGGGGTTATCTCTCGCGCTTTCGGGGGCGCGGCACTGAGTTTGACGAAGTGCGCCCTTACCTGCCCGGTGATGATACCCGTGATATCGACTGGCGCGTTTCGGCGCGCACCGGTCGCACCTATACCAAGCTGTTTCGTGAAGAGCGGGAGTGTCCGCTATTAATCTCCCTTGATCTGCGTCGCCCGATGCACTTCGGCAGCCGAGTCACCTTTAAATCTTTTCAGGCGATACAGGCTGTAACGCTGCTCGCTTGGCTCGGTGAACACCGTGGTGACCGAATTGGCCTCTCTCTTTTCAACGAGGCACACCACCATGAGCTACGCCCCAAACGGGGCCAAAAAGCGGTGCTACAGCTTATCAACTTGATGCTATCAAACCAGATGGCGGTTACTGACAAGGGGAAAAAATGCTCCCTTGAGAGTCAACTGCTGCGCCTGCAAGTAATCAGCAAAGCCGGTAGCCGACTCTATATCGTTAGTGATTTCCATGATTTGGACACCCTAACCACCCAGCGCCTGCGCAGTCTTGCCCGCCATAACGAAGTGGTCTGCCTGTTTATATATGACCCTCTGGAATCCCAGCTGCCTGAGCAGGGCTGCTACACCGTCAGCGATGGCCAGCAGCGCTTAACGCTAAGTGGCAATGCCACGCTGGCCAATGCGTTTCACCAACGCTTTGAACAGCGCCAACAAGCATTGCAAGCGCTAGCAAAAAGCCAAGTGATCAAACTGGTCACCATCGCCACGGACGACGCGCTGTTTGATAAGTTAAGAGGCTTTGCGCGATGAATAGCGCGCTAGCCAACCCAACAACGGCACCCTCAGCGGATCCTTTGGCACAACTGCGCGATATTCACCTGCCCGAAGCGATCAGTTGGTGGCCGCCCGCACTGGGGTGGTGGTTACTACTGGCCACTCTGCTGCTGCTTATTTTGCTGGCATGGCTCAGCGTCCGCCACTATCAACGGGGTGCCATCAAGCGTGCCGCACTGCATGAGCTGGCGCAATTAGCACACCGCTACCCAGATCAACCACAGCGGCTATTGCAACAGCTCTCACAACTCCTGCGCCGTGTCGCCCTCGCCACCCACCAACAGCCTAGGAGCCTGTCCGAGAATAGAAGACCTACTGCGGAAAAGCCTTTTTGGCCCATTTTCGTTAAATATGAACAACTATTCGCCTCAAATGACGAAAAAATGGACTCAAAACGGCTTCCCCTCGCTACGGCTTCTATTCTCGGACAAGCTCCTAGTGTGGCGGGATTGAGCGGCCACGCTTGGCTGGAGTTCCTCGATGGTTATGCCGATGGAGCGCCGTTTACTCAGGGTATTGGGCAGATTTTGTCTCAAGCGCCCTATCAAAAAAACAGACCTGATTTCGAAGTAGAGCCACTGATCACCCTAAGCCGCCACTGCATTATCAATATGTTCAAACGGGGGAGTCGCCATGTTTGAGTGGGCCTGGCCACTAATGGGGTTGTTACTGCCACTGCCGTGGTTGTTACGTCGGCTGCTGCCTGCGGTAAAAGAGCCGCAACACGCCGCGCTGCGGGTTCCCTTTTTCGATGAGCTGCAACAACTCACCGCCCAGCAATCCTCGACTCAAGCCGCAAAATTCAACCGCTCCCCCTGGCTGGCGATCTTAATTTGGTGCTGCCTGATTCTGGCGGTCATGCGTCCACAATGGCTGGGTGAACCGGTGGCCACCCCTCTCACGGGTCGTGATCTACTGATGGCGGTGGATGTTTCAGGCAGTATGGAGGTACCCGACCTCACTTTGGGTGGGGAGTCGGTTGATCGCCTCACGGTGGTCAAAGTGATTGGCGGTGACTTTATCCAACAGCGCTTAGGTGACCGCGTTGGCTTGATACTATTTGGCAGCCAAGCCTACCTGCAAACGCCCCTCACCCACGACCGCCATACCGTTAGCCAGATGTTAAGCGAGGCGCAGATTGGTATCGCCGGAACAGCAACCGCTATTGGTGATGCCATCGGGCTGGCGATCAAGCGACTGCGCGACCGCCCCGATCAAAGCCGGGTGTTAATACTGCTCACAGATGGTGATAACACCGCCGGTGAAGTCGACCCCCGTGAGGCGGCACGACTGGCAGCGGAAAGTAATATCAAGATCTACACCATCGGCCTGGGGGCTGAGAGTATGCAGATTCCTGGTTTTTTTGGTAGCCGCACCGTTAACCCATCCGCCGATCTGGATGAAGCGCTGCTGAGTGAGATTGCAGCGTTAACCGGTGGGCGCTACTTTCGGGCCAAAGAGAGTGATCAGTTGAGTGAGATTTATCAGCTACTCGATCAACTCGAACCCTCCGAGGGCGAGAGTGAATATTATCGCCCCCGTGAAGAACTCTACCCTTGGCCACTGGGTGTGGCACTGATTTTATCGCTCTGTTTTGCCGGGTTTCGGAGGGCATCACCATGAGTCTTGCTATCGATTGGCAAAGCCTGCATCTGTTACGCCCTTGGTGGCTGCTGGCACTACTGCCTGCATTGTGGCTAACCTGGCGCAGTTGGCGTGCCCAAAACAGCCAGAGTGACTGGTCAAAAGTGGTGGATGCCGAGCTACTGCCCCATCTTCTGGATAACAATCCAACCAGTCGCCGCCGCTATTGGCCACTGCTGTTACTCACTGCGTGGATTATCGCCACCCTGGCCATCAGCGGCCCTGCCTGGAAAAAACAGCCACAACCGCTCTATTTGCAAGAGTCTGCACTGGTGATCCTGCTCGATCTCTCCCGCTCAATGGATGCCAACGACATCACCCCCTCTCGCTTAACCCACGCTCGCCATAAAATACTGGATATTCTGGCGCAGCGACAAGAGGGGCAAACCGGACTGGTGGTCTACACCGACCACGCCTATGTGGTCTCACCGCTCACCGATGACAATCGCACCATTGCCAACCTGGTGCCCGCACTCAGTAGCGACATCATGCCCAGCCAAGGCAGTCGACTTAGTGTCGCCATTCAGCGTGCCAACAAACTGCTGGATGATGCCGGTTTCCAGGCGGCACAACTGCTGGTCATTAGTGACGGAGTCAGTGATGAGCACGCCTACACCCTAGCCAAACAACTGACTGCAAAGCAGCGCACCCTCTCAGTACTGGCCGTCGGTAACCGTCAGGGCAGTCCAATCCCCCTACCGAGTGGTGGTTTCCTTAAAGATAGCCAGGGTGCGATTGTTATTAGCAAAGCGGATCACCCATCACTACAGCGCCTAGCCGCCGCCGGAGCCGGTCGTTACTCGCCACTACGCTATGATGATAGCGACTTGAAAACACTGTTTCCAGCCAACCAGCAGCCGCTCGATGCAGGCCACGAGAGCGAACAGCAGACTCAACAACAGTGGCGTGATGAAGGGGTCTGGCTACTCCTTCCACTACTGATCATTGGTGCATTGGCCTTTCGCCGTGGCTGGCTCTTTTCAGTACTGTTTTGCGCCCTGTTGATGCCCCCACAAATGAGTTACGCACAGGAGTGGGATAGCCTCTGGCAAAGCCGCGACCAACAAGCGGCCAAGGCGATGCAGCAACAGCAGTTCCAACAGGCGGCAGAGCAGTTTGATGACCCACTGTGGCGTGCCACCGCGCTCTATCGCGCCGGTGACTATCAGCAAGCTGCCGAGCTATTCGGACAATATAACAGCGCCGATAGCCACTATAATCAAGGCAATGCGCTGGCAAAAGCGGGCAAGTTGTCCGAAGCGATCAAGGCGTATGAAGCGGCTCTAAAACAAGACCCTGACCATCAAGATAGCCAGTATAATTTACAACTACTGCAATCGTTGATGGAGCAACAGCAAGATCAGCCATCCGACAGCGAACAGCAAGCTGATCAGGGAGAACAACAGGCGCAAGAGAGCCAGCAGCAGGGCGAGCAAGGTGAGCCGCAATCACCATCGGGTGAAGCGTCGGGGGAGCAATCTGGAGAGCCACCAACACCCGAGTCAGGTGCTGAACAACCCCCCTCAGAGCCATCACCCAGCAGCACTGAACAACAAGAAGCCTCGGAGCAAGCCGAGGCCACTGAACAGCCTCAACCGAGCACAGATGAAGCGGCAGAGAGTGATCAGCAACAGAGCGAGCCGGTATCACAAAGCGAGCTTGAGACCGAAGGAGAGGAGCAAGCGCAATATTTGCAGCAGTGGCTGCGGCGTATTCCCGATGATCCGGGTGGCCTGCTGCGTCGCAAATTTGAGCAACAACATCAGCAACAGCAACCTCAACAACCAGAGAACCACACACCATGGTAATCGTGCGCCGGATATTTTTACTGGTGATGATATTCACCACCCCGCTACTGCAAGCAGCGACCCTGCAAGCCACCGTAGACCGCAATCCCATTAGTGAGAATGAGACACTACAACTCACGCTGACACTGCGGGATTACGACGGCCCCATCAACCCTGACTTGACCGTCCTGGAGGGGTTATTCGACATACTGGGCACTCAGCAGAGCAGTCAGGTCAGCATCATTAATGGTCGTATGGATAGCGTCAAGCAGCTGCTCATCACTTTAGCCCCCAAGCAGGCAGGAAGCGTCGTCATTCCGACCCTTGAGATCGGCAACCTGCAGAGCCAACCCATCACCCTGCAAGTGGTCGAAGCCAGCAGCCCACAGGCGGAGCAGGTTCGCGAACTGGCACTGGAGGTCTCGGTAGATAACAGCACCCCCTATTTGCAGCAGCAAGTTATTCTCACCGTGCGGCTGATGCACACCATCAACCTCGCGGAAGGGGTACTCCCCGCCCCTGAAATTGCCGGTGTCGAGATCTACAAACTGGGTGATGATAAACAGTATCAGACCGTTCAGGGTGGCCGCCGCGTCGGTGTGATTGAGCGCCGTTACGCCCTATTACCACAGCAGAGCGGTAAAATTGAGATTCCGAGCATTCTGTTTAGTGGCCGCTCCCAAGAGCGTAGCATGGGCAGCTTTGGTGGACTATTCAACCAAGGGAGAGCGATACAAGCACGCTCAAAACCGATCAAACTACAGGTAAAGCCACAACCACAGCGCGACAGCGGCATCCACTGGCTACCCGCAACAGAGCTCACCCTGCAACAGCAGTGGTCACCCAGCCAGACACCCTTTCGGGTGGGTGAACCCATTACCCGCACCCTCACCTTGCAAGCTCACGGCCTAAGTGCCAGCCAGCTACCCGAGCTGCCCCTTGAGCCACAAACAGGTTTCAAAATTTACCCCGACCAGCCACAACTGGAGACCCACACCGACTCGCAAGGCGTTATCGGTACCCGAGTCGAAAAATATGCCATTGTGCCCATCAAGGAGGGGACGTTCACCCTGCCCGCCATCACTCTCACCTGGTGGAACAGCGAAAGTGAGCGTCTAGAAGTTGCCAAGCTGCCTGAAAAGCACGTTCAAGTATTACCCGCACAACAAGCGATCAACACCATAACCACACAGCCCTTAAAACCGGCTACCCGCGAAACAGCGCCCGCTGCACCCACGGCCACCCAGCAGCAACTGCTCTGGCCTTGGCAGCTGGCCACCGCACTACTGGCCTTTGCTTGGTTAGCCACACTCTGGTTGGGGTGGAGAAAGCGCCCACAGCCCAAACAACCCAGCGGCCATAACCCCGTGCACTTGCCCAAAACCAGCCTAAAAGCCATCGCCCGCGCCTGTCATAACAGTCAACCACAGCAGGCGCGTGATGCACTCCTGATATGGGGGAAAGCCCAGCATCCACAACACTCACCCCGCACACTGCCTGAGCTGGCCCAATACTTGGAACAGCCAGCAGCACAATCCGCACTCAACCAACTGGATAGAGCGATCTACACCAACGATAAAAGCTGGGATGGCAAGGCGTGTTGGCGTGCGATAGAAGGCGCACTAAAAACAGGAAAAAACAGAGGTGAAAAAAGCAGCAACCCAACGCTGCCCGAGCTTTATAACTCGTAAGCCTAATGTTAATTGTTAAGGAGTCTCTGGTTAAGTCTGGATGAATTTAGGTTGAGAGGAGATTATTCTCATTTGTTCCAAAACAGCATAAAACATTCATGACTTAATCAGAGACTCCTTAATCTTCACACTGTTATTGGTATCGCGGCTTTGCCGAATCAACTCATCACCGGTAACTGTGGTGGCGGATTTAGCCAGTCGGTCATAAAGCAGAACATTGACGGTGGCGGCCAAATTCATGCAGCCGACGGTGGGTATATAGACCACCGCATCGGCACGATCGATGACCCCTTGGCTGATAGTGCCATCTTCAGGGCCAAAAATATAAAATGCGTTATCCGGATGTTGAAATAGCGGCAGCGGAGTCGCCCCCTCCACCAACTCCACACACACTAGCTGACTATCACCCAGTTGATGATTCAAAAATGACTCAACCGGCGTTAGGGGAATTCGCTCCCGCACCCCTTTAGTGTCTGTCTGAAATTTAGCCGCACGGTCATAACGCTCGCCGGTATAAAAAACAGCATCCACCCCGTAGCAACCCGCCGCCCGCATCACAGCACCGACATTAGTGGGTGTTTTAGGGTCGGTTAACCCAACCCAGACTTTTGAT
>JALSJH010000102.1 GCA_026989455.1 Chromatiales bacterium
CCGAGGGTTAGAGGTATCACTCTCTCGTGCAAAGCGCTTGTTATTTCAACAATAGATAGAGCAACACCAAGTTGCTAACCAGTAGCGCCAGCGCGCTGGCTCGCCAGAAAGCCAGCGGGTTTCTTTTCAGCAGTGGTTGAAACTCTTTCGATTGCAGTGAGGCGTTGGGGTGCCACAGGTCGTGGGTAAATTCAGACAACAGTTGGTAGCGACGCTGCGGGTTGATCATGCACGCTTTCTCTAAAGCAGCGTCCATCCAGCGGGGAACTTTGCTGTTAATCTCATGAGCCGGGTGGTAGCTGGTTCGCTTGAGTGCGCGCTTTGAGAGCGCACCACCATAAGGAAGCTGGCCGGTCAGCATTTCATAGCTGATGGCACCCAGTGAGTAGATATCTGAGCAGTTACTACTGGGTTGGTCGATAAAATATTCTGGTGCCGCGTAGTCATAGGTACCGAGCAGTTTACCGTGCTCTATTGGGCTAGCGATCTCCTGAATACCGGCAATGCGGGTGGAGCCGAAATCGATGATTTTCACCACGCCATCTTTGTTGATCATAATATTTTCTGGCTTAAGATCTTGGTGCAGCATCTCCAGCCGATGAAAGGCGCGAACACCTGAGCAGACCTGTTCCATGATACGGCGCACATCATCCAGTGCCGGATCGGGGTTATCATTCATCCACTGGCGCAGGTTTTGCCCTTCAATAAACTCACTAATATAGTAGAGAAAGCGGCGCGGTTTTTTCGGTTCGATGATTTTCAGGACATGGTTATTGTTGATGCGCTTTCCGGCCCACTCTTCATGTAGAAATCCATCGATATACTCCGCATCATCTTCAAAGTTAACCGACGGGGTTTTGATGACAACCTGCTCTCCACTCTCCTCATCTTGCGCCAGATAGACCTGGCTGCGACTGCTGGCATGTAGCTCACGCAGCACGCGGTAACCCTCTAAAATCATGCCGTTTTCCAACGCGGGCGGGAATGGAAGTTCGGTGAGGTGTTGGTAGAACTCCTGCTGATTTTGGCAAGGTAGCGCGGTAATATCGATCACCTGACAGGTGACATTGTCATGACTGCCGTGCTCTAAGGCGCGGGTCACGAGGGTGCGCGCTGCCCGCTCGGGGTGATCACGCAGCTCGGTGAGTAGCTGTTTCAGCTCTTTGTGGCTGATAAACTCATGCACACCGTCGGTGCTGAGAAAGAAGAGATCACCCTCTTCCAGTGGCTCACTGCGATAATCAATCTCAACCCCTGAGTCAGCACCCATGGCACGACTTAAGAACGCCTTTTCGGCACCCCCCCAGGTTTGATGGTCGCGGGTAAGCTGCTCTAAATCGCCATCACGCAGTCGATAGATGCGGCTGTCACCCACATGAAACAGGTGTGCTGTGGTGGATTTAAGAACCAAACCACAAAAGGTGGTGAGCATCCCCTGCCCAGAGAGTGCGCTCTGCCCCTGCCCATACAACCAGCGATTGATCGCCCCCAGCACTTTCCGACCCGAATTTTTAGCTGTCCAGGAGTCGGCGGTGCTGTAGTAGTCATTAATAAAGCCGGTGACACAGGATTCCGCCGCCTCACGCCCATGGTCTGCACTGCTGACACCATCAGCAATCGCAATAACAATCCCTTTGTTGATCAGCTGCGTCTCTTCAGGGATGAGTATGCCGCAGGCATCTTCATTTTGCTCTTTAATGCCTTTTTCGCTGTATTGCCCGGCGTTGATAGTGAGCTGTGTCATTTGGGTTGTCATAGGCTGGCTACATCTTGTTTGGGTTGATACCTAGATCCTGCAAGTGTTCATACTTACTCTGCACAAGCACGATCACTTGCAGGATCTAGGTGATAAAAAAACGCGGCTGCCTCTTGCCGAGACAACCGCGTTTTCTGGTTATGGCGAGATCTCTATTTTACATCGATCATCTGCACCGTGCCATCGGGCAGGGTCTCTGCAATTTGTCCCGCAGGCTCTTCCAACACAAACAGTATCAGAAAAAGCACCACCGCCGACACCAAGCCAATCACCATGAAAAACATATCGTAATCAACCAGTGAGTTAACGGTGAGGAAGGTGACCGCTCCCACATTACCAAAAGCACCCGCCATACCGGCAATCTGCCCGGTCATACGGCGCTGCACCAACGGCACCATGGCATAGACGGCACCAGAACCGGCCTTAGAAAAGATACCGGCGAAAATCGTAATCGCCACCACCACCCAGACTGGCCACTCCTGGCTGACGGTGCCCAGCGTCAGAAACCCCACCGTGATACCGGCAAAGACAATAATCAGGGTCTTTTTGCGGCCAATCACATCACTGGCCCAACCACCACCGGGACGTGCCACTAGGTTAATGAAGGGGTAGATACCCGCCAGTAGTGCCGCCGTCACCTTTGGAATATCGAACCACTCCACATAGAACATCGCCAGCATGGAGACCACCGCCAGCTCAGTACCAAAGGTAACAAAATAGGCCCAGTTTAATACCGCAACCTGCTTGAATTTGTAGCGATGCAACTCAGGCACTGGCTGTTTAATGATGTGGCCATTCACATGCCATATCTTCCATACCTGAACCAGATAAATAGCCACCAACGCAGCATATATAAGGTAGGTGACTGTCTGGTCAATCATGCCCATTTGTGCGGGTGAGAGCTTCCAGGTGAGCACCGCCAGCGCCAGAAACAGTGGAATATTCATCAAAATATAGAGGATCAAGTCGCCGGTACTGGTCACCTCCATGGCACCCATTTTTTTCGGCTTGAAATAGGTGGAACCTTTCGGGGTATCACTGACAATAAAGAAGTAGATAAGACCATAAGCAATAGCGGCAATACTGGCGAAAGTCAGCGCATAGCGCCAACCATCCGCATCACCAATAGCCACCGCAATAAAGGGTAGCGTCATGGCCGCGCCAGCAGAGCCGAAGTTACCCCAACCACCATAGATGCCTTGAGCCAGGCCGGTCTGTTTCGCTGGAAACCACTCACCAATCATACGAATACCGACCACGAAACCCGCGCCGATAAAGCCCGACAGAAAGCGCAACATCGCAAGCTCTTGATAGTCGTCGGCCCAAGCGAAGGCGATGCTGATCAAGCCACCCAGCACCAGAATGCTGGTATACATGATGCGCGGCCCTAATCGATCCACCAGCATGCCCACCACGATACGAGCGGGTATGGTCATGGCCACATTCAAGATCAGCAACACCTTGGCTTGCTGGTCGGTAAGATCAAGCGCCTCTTTGATGAAGGGCATCATCGGGCCAAGCCCCAGCCAGACTACAAAGGTCATAAAAAAGGCAAACCATGTATAGTGCAGAATTCGAATATTCTCCTGCCCCAGCTTAAATATATTGAGTTTGTTCCCGGCCATTTAAGAAGTTCCTGAAAAAAGTTAAAAGATACTGACAGGTATCAAGCAATCATCATGCCATAATATAATATAGCGATAAAACAATGTGTTAAGGTAGAATGATAGCGGCACCCGCTCATCTTTGGAGCCATATTGGTGCGCTTAGTTAATGGCTGTGCTCATCACGCCCAATCATAGGATGCCCACACAACACCCGTCACCCAGCCGTATACCAGCATAAAAAGAAGGGGTATATGGTGCAAAAAAGAGGCAACGCACACCAATGGTGCAACCACCCTCCTCACCCGCCCAAAATTAAGGCGAAAAAAGCACACCACCCCATCCATAAGAGCGAGAGAAGCAAACAACAATGATAGGTCCCGGAGATTTCTGGCACACAACAAACCCCGCCCCAACGGTGGGAAGCAACCCTAAAATCGACGTTTTCATCTACAAATAGGGGGGGATTGGGGTCAAAACCATCGCTCATACCGCGCCGCCACTTCACATCCACTTCAATATCCGCATCTTTTTAATCCATTGCTCAGCACTTGGCACACTGTTTGCTCTACTTGCCCACTATATAAAGATAACCTCGAATATCGTGGAGTAGCAGATGAAAGAGAGATTGGTTCTGGTTGGCAATGGCATGGCGGGCATACGCACGCTGGAGGAGTTATTGAAAATAGCACCCGACAAATACGATATTACCGTATTTGGTGCGGAGCCTCACTGTAACTACAACCGCATCATGCTCTCCCCCGTATTGGCGGGTGAAAAGACCATTGATGACATCATTCTCAACAGCCAAGAGTGGTATGACGAAAACAACATCACCCTGCACACCGGCAAAACCGTGGTTGATATTGATCGCAGAGGGCAGAAGGTGATTGCTGACGATGGCACAACCGCATGTTATGACCGATTGCTGCTGGCGACCGGCTCCAACCCTTTCATCATCCCGGTACCGGGCCATGACAAAGAGGGCGTTATCGGCTTCCGCGATATCAAAGATGTCGACACCATGCTGGTTGCCGCCAAGCAGTATAAAAAAGCGGTCGTCATCGGCGGCGGCCTGCTGGGCCTGGAGGCCGCCAATGGGCTGGTCATTAACGGCATGGATGTCACGGTGGTTCATCTGGGTGATACCTTGATGGAGATGCAGATGGATGCTTTTTCTGGTGAGATGCTAAAAGCATCACTGGAAGAGCGCGGCTTGAAGTTCCGTATGAATTCATCCACGGTCGAGTTGACCGGCGAGCAGCGCGTTAGCGGCTTGAAGTTTGCCGATGGTGGCGAGCTGGAGGCTGATCTGGTGGTGATGGCCGCAGGCATTCGCCCCAACATCGATCTGGCCAAAAAAGTGGGCATTCACTGCGAACGCGGCATTGTCGTTAACGACACCCTGCAAACATTTGACCCCAAAATCTACTCCGTTGGCGAGTGCGTACAGCATCGTGGCGTTGCCTATGGTTTGGTTGCGCCACTGTTTGAGCAAGCCAAAGTGTGCGCCAACCACCTTGCCGGTTACGGCATCGCCATCTATGAAGGCTCGACCACCTCCACCAAGCTAAAAGTCACCGGCATTGATCTCTTCTCTGCGGGCGATTTTCATGGCGATGAGAGCAGTGAAGATGTGGTGATGAAAGATGCCTCCCGTGGCATCTACAAAAAAGTGGTACTGCGTGACAACAAAATTATCGGCGCGGTGATGTATGGCGACACCATAGATGGTGCGTGGTACTTCCAAATGTTGCGTGATGAGACCGATGTGAGCGACTTCCGCGAGCACCTGATGTTTGGCCAAGCCCACCTGGGTGATTCCGGCCACGGCGGCAGCAATGCTGCTTCGGCGCTACCGGATGACGCTGAGATCTGTGGCTGTAACGGTGTCTGTAAAGGCACCATCGTCAAGGCGATCACCGAGAAGGGGCTGTTCACCCTGGAAGAGGTCAAATCACACACCAAGGCCGCTGCCTCCTGCGGCTCCTGTACTGGCCTGGTGGAGCAGATTCTCGCTTCGACCGTGGGCGATTACTCCGAAACACCCAAAAAGAAGGCGATGTGCGGCTGTACTGAGCATAGCCATGACGAGGTGCGCGCCGCCATTCGAGATCAGAAGCTCACCTCCATTCCCGCCGTAATGAGCGCACTGGAGTGGCACACCCCCGATGGTTGCGCCAGCTGTCGCCCAGCACTTAACTACTATGTGATTGCCGCTTGGCCACAAGAGGCCAAGGATGATCCGCAATCTCGCTTCATCAACGAACGCGCCCATGCCAATATCCAGAAAGATGGCACCTACTCGGTGATTCCACGCATGTGGGGCGGCGTAACCACACCTTCTGAGCTACGCGCTATCGCCGATGTGGTGGATAAGTTCGAAATACCCTCAATGAAAGTGACCGGCGGACAGCGCATCGATCTACTGGGGGTTAAAAAAGAGGATCTTCCTGCAGTATGGGCTGATCTGAATGCAGCCGGCATGGTCTCGGGACACGGCTATGGTAAATCCCTGCGCACGGTTAAAACCTGCGTTGGCTCCGAGTGGTGCCGGTTTGGTACTCAGGACTCTACCGGCTTGGGAGTCAAAATTGAGAAGATGAC
Organism: Chromatiales bacterium; assembly: GCA_026989455.1. Lineage (GTDB taxonomy): Bacteria > Pseudomonadota > Gammaproteobacteria > RBG-16-57-12 > RBG-16-57-12 > JAFLJP01. The sequence continues at coordinate 5,968 of JALSJH010000102.1, forward strand.
CTGGGGCTCATGGACACCCCATAAATACAAAATCGCCGTCTCAGGCTGCCCCCGCAACTGCGCCGAGGCGACCATCAAAGATTTCGGTATTGTTTGTGTTGATTCGGGTTACGAGCTGCATGTCGGGGGCAATGGCGGCATCCATGTGGTGGCCACCCAGTTGCTGTGTCGTGTGAGCACCGAAGAGGAAGTGATGGAGTATTGCGGTGCCTTTATGCAGGTTTACCGCGAAGAGGCTCACTACTTAGAGCGCACTGCGCCATGGATCGAGCGCATTGGCTTGAGCTATGCCAAGCAGCGTATTGTTGAAGATGAGGCTGGCCGTAAAGCACTCTATGCGCGTTTTCTGGTATCACAAGAGGTGTTCCAGATCGATCCGTGGGCTGAGGCCGTTGAACAGGATCATATCCGCAAGGATTACATCCCGATCAAGAAGCTGGGTTAACCCGGTTTAATAACGCTCAACATTATTGAATATTGAATTCCGAGGTAGATATGAGCAATTGGATTGAGATTGGCAAGGTTGAAGAGATCCCTAAACAGGGTGCCCGTGTAGTTGAAACAGCCAAGGGTGACATCGGTATATTTCGCACCCTGGAAGGTGAGGTATTTGCGTTGCGTGACCGCTGCCCTCACAAAGAGGGCCCCCTCTCCCAAGGCATTGTGCATGGCAAACGTGTCACTTGCCCTCTGCATAACTGGAACATTGAGCTGGAGAGCGGCGAGGTGGTTGCCCCGGACGAAGGTTGTGCGGCCAGCTACCCGGTAAAAGTTGACGATGGCGTGGTTTATCTTTCGCTTGAAGCTAACCCGGACAACTCATAAATTATGCACAATCTCGCTTGCTTGTTGATTCCACAGGAAATATTTCCTCCATCGTCCGTAATCACGGATACGGCACTCTTTCAGAAATTTACCTGTAAAACCAACATTCTAGGCGATTTTTACGCAAATTTATGAAATACCCGGGCTAACCCATCATAATTTAAGAGAGCGCTTATGTTATTCGGACGCAACCAGAAAAAACCGATCACCCTGCCTGAGAAAAAGGTAGAGGAGTGGGTCTACACCACCTGTGGTTACTGCTCCACTGGTTGCGCCATTGAGGTGGGGGTAGACAGTGAAGGCCGGGGCATCACTGCCCGTGGTGTTGCCGATGCGGATGTTAACCGAGGCAAGCTCTGCATTAAGGGAATTTTTGAATACGAGCTGTTCAACACCCCAGGACGTGGCACAGCGCCGCTAATGCGCGAACGCCGTTTTGATGATTTCAAAGAGGCCAGCTGGGACGATGCGCTGGATAAAACAGCCGCCGAGTTCAAACGTATTCAAGAGAAGTATGGCCCCGACAGCGTGGCGATTGTCTCTACCGGCCAGCTCATCACCGAAGAGTTTTACACCCTGGGAAAGCTGGCTCGTGGCTGCATCGGCACCAACAACTACGACGGTAACACCACGCTCTGCATGGCCTCTGCGGTATCGGGCTATAAACGCTCTTTCGGCTCCGATGGCCCACCCGGCTGTTATGATGACTTCTCCCATACCGATTGCCTGATCGCTTTTGGCTCCAACCTACCAGAGCAACACCCGGTCATCTACTGGCGCATGCGTGAAGCGCGAGAGAAACGCAACTTCCCACTGATTGTGGTCGATCCTCGGGTCACCATGTTGGCGCAGTTTGCTGACATTCATCTGGCCATCACCCCCGGCACCGATGTGGTACTACTCAACGCCTTGGCCCATGTGATTTTAGCCGAGGGCCTGGAAGACCGTGCCTATATTGAAACCAGCACCAGTGGCTTCGCCGAGTTTGAAGCGCTGGTGGCACAATATGACCCCGTCACCGCTGCCAAGATTTGTGGCATTGATGAAGATACCATTCGCAATGTGGCACGGCTCTACGCCAAGGCCAATCAGGCCATGAGCATCTGGACAATGGGTATTAACCAGAGCACCCACGGCTCAGATGGTGTGGTCGGCATTAACAGCCTCAACCTGATCACCGGCAATATCGGCAAACCCGGCGGAACCAGCCTCTCCATCACCGGCCAGTGCAACGCCATGGGCACCCGCGAGTGGTCCTCCTGTTCCGGTTTACCCGGCTATCGGGTATTAGAAAACCCTGAGCATCGTCAAGAGGTTGCCGATTTTTGGGGGATCGACCCAGAGTTTTTCCCCAAACAACGCGGCATGGCACAAACCGATATTTTTCCAGCCATCGAGACCGGCCAAATCAAAGCCCTCTGGCTGGTTGCCACCAACCCCATGACCTCGATGCCCAATACCGCCCGTATTCGCAAAACCCTGGAACGATTAGAGTTCATGGTGGTGCAGGATGCCTATGCCGATGTGGAGAGCAATGAGTACGCCCATGTCTACCTTCCCGCTGGCCTGTGGGCCGAAAAAGAGGGGGTAATGACCAACACCGAGCGCCGAGTTAATCTGATCAAAAATGTCTGCCCGCCACCGGGCGAAGCGAAGGCTGATTTATGGATCTTCAACCAACTGGCCAAGCGTTTTGATAACGGCAAGCTCATCAACTTCCCCGAAAGCGCCTCCGATGTATTTGACGAAATGCGTGAACTCTCCAAAGGGCGGTTTCTCGACATTTCAGGCATGAGCCATGAAAAAATCGAACAGAGCCGTGGCCTCCAGTGGCCAATGGGCGAAACCGCAGAAGAGGATTCTGCCCGCCTCTATAGCGATGGCAAATTTAACCACGCCGATGGCAAAGCAAAGTTGATCCCGCTCCCCTATATTGAGAATAACGAGTGTCCAGATGATGACTACCCCTTCTGGCTGAACAGTGGCCGAGTGGTCGAACACTTTCACACCCGCACCCGTACCGGAAAAGTGGGCAACCAAAATAAATTCAGCCCAACCCCCTATATGGAAATGAACCCCGATGCCGCCCGCGAGCTGGGCATTGAGCATATGAGCTACGCCCGTCTCACCTCACGCCGGGGTGATGCGGTGGTGCTGGTACAACTAACCCAGCGAGTACCTTACAATATGGTATTTGTCCCCTTCCATTTTCACGAATGTGTCAATCGCGTCAGCCTCGGCTTGCTGGACCCCCACTCCCGACAGCCCGCATTTAAGCAGAGCGCGGTGCGCATCGAATCCGTCGAGCAACAAGCGGCCGCTGCGGTAACCAACCGAGCCGCTAGATCTTTCTAATATTCGAATTCAAAGAACTGCCCCTATCAGGATAGATACCATGTTCAAAGTAAGAAAAGATGAACCCAAATACGCCTTCATCCCTGATGTGGAGACACCCGAAAAGAACCGCTATGGAAAAGCGATCAAGCTGGTCGACGAGAGCGATCCACGCGCGGGGCAGAGCCTCAACATTAATGGCGATGAGAGCGTTGGTGACAACCCCAACCGCTACAAACAGCACGGCTTCCACTTTACCGCAGACAACTGCATCGGCTGCCACGCCTGTGAAGCGGCCTGTAGTGAAAAGAATGACCTGCCTGCACACATCAGCTTTCGCTCAGTAGGTTATGTAGAGGGTGGCAGCTACCCCGCCTACAAGCGCATGAATATTTCAATGGCGTGCAACCACTGCGATGACCCGGTCTGCCTCAAAGGGTGCCCCACCCGCGCCTACACCAAATACGCCGAATACGGTGCCGTGCTGCAAGACCCCGACACCTGCTTCGGCTGCGGCTATTGCACCTGGGTCTGCCCCTATAACGCACCGCAACTGGACCCCATAAAAGGCCAAGTCTCCAAATGCAACATGTGTGTTGATCGCCTGGAAGTGGGCCTAAAGCCCGCCTGTTCATCGGCTTGCTTGGGCGGCGCTCTCGAGTTTGGCCTGATTGAAACCATCCCCGAAAACCGCGAACAGGCCAAAACGACCATTCCCGGCTTTCCCGATACCTCAATCACCCACCCCAACATCCGCTTTCAACAGGTCAAGAGCCTACCCCGTGAAATGACCCGCCCCGACACCATGCCGATCAAATATCAGCGTGATGAACAAGGTGAAGGGGAGTACAAAACCAAGGTGCGAGAGCAGAGACGACCACGGCGCTGGAGTCTGCGCAAGCTACTCACCTCCCACGAAAATGCCCATATCGCCTTCACCCTCTGCGCACAAACCGTGATCGGCGCGTTCTTGCTACTGCTGCTGGCACCGATGATGGGAGCCTCCTCCATAGCCAATATCCACAGTGACGGCACGCTGTTGCCACTACTGGGCAGCCTGTTTATCTTAATCTCGGTTGGCATGTTCAAACTCAACATGCACCTAGGAAAACCTCACCGCTTCTATCGTGGCTTTAACAACCTTAAACACTCGCCGGTCAGCCGTGAGATTGCCGGAGTCTCCGCCTTCTTTGCAGGCTTTGCGGGCTACTGCCTCTTTTCACTGTTTGATGCCGGCTGGGCCACAGTGCTGGCAAACATGGCCGCGGCATTAGCCCTGCTGGGTGGCCTGCTCGGCTCCTATTACATGTACAAGCTCTACCGCATCCCGGCGCGCCCCTACTGGAACCACTGGCAGACCGGCACCAGCTTTGCGGGCACCAGCCTCAGCCTGGGCGCACTAGTAATTGGTCTGGTCAGTGTCATGGTGCAAGGCTTTACTGCCAGTGCAACACTGATTCAACTACTGGCACTCATCGCCCTTGCGGGCGTGCTACTGGAAGCCGTTGGCCTGATCTGCCACGCCCGCGACCTAAAGCAGAAAGGGGGCGAAGGCGAAGCCTCACACCTAGAGCAGAGCTTTGATTATGGCAACAGCTACTGGCTGCGTAACACCCTGTTACTGCTCAACAGCATCATCCTCGGCGCAATTGCCGTGGCGGGCATCGAACTCATTAGTGCTAGCATACTGCTGCTCTCAATGCTCACCGCATCCATCATTGGCCGCGCCCTCTTCTATGTATTAGTCATCCCGACCACCCTGCCGGGTGCCTTCTTCTGGCGCAACAAAGGATTCCAAGAGCACGCCAGGGAGTCCGGACTGGCCGAAATGGAACAGAGCGGCGTACTACCCCGCGCCGACTACCACGACCTGCATCTGGCTCGGGCGATTAAAGAGGTTAAAGAAGATTTGGGAATGGGCTCTAGCAAATCCAAGTAGCGACTAAAACGGGAATCATCATGTTTCATATTGTTCTATTCGAACCGGAAATCCCGCCCAACACCGGCAACATTATTCGCCTTTGCGCCAACAGCGGCACCCAGCTCCACCTGATTCACCCACTGGGGTTTGAGCTGGACGACAAACGATTGCGACGTGCCGGGCTTGATTACCATGAGTTTTCTGGCGTGCAGGAGCACCACAGCTTGCAGGCATTTCAAGATAGCGTAAAACCCACACGCCTCTTTGGCCTCTCAACAAAAGCCACACAGAGCTATCACAAAATTAACTTCATGCCAGGAGATGCACTACTCTTCGGCCCCGAAAGTCGTGGCCTACCCGATGAAGTGCGCGAACCGCTACGCCAAAAAGGAGAGCTGCTCAGAATCCCCATGGTAGAGAATAGCCGCAGCCTCAACCTCTCAAACAGCGTTGCCCTGATACTTTATGAAGCGTGGCGACAGCAAGATTTTAAGGGTGCGGTTTAAGGAAGCCCTGACTCTGCTATCGCTCGATAATGAGAGCATTAGAAACAGAGATTACGCTACAATAATTTCAAACAAAAACGTAGGAGCAAGCTTTAGCTTGCGATAAGCCAGGCATGCACCC
>JALSJH010000103.1 GCA_026989455.1 Chromatiales bacterium
CTGGGTTGGTGGGGGACGGCTGTAGGGTGGCCTGATCCAATGCTTTTTCTGCTGCGAATCAATATTGAAGAGCGTGACTTGGGCAATGCATAGCCGCTCTTACGTGGCGGAATGCCCATTCCTGCGCTTAATTTTAAGGGTGGTTCTGGTATCATGCCCCCCATGAACGATGATATCTCCCACATTATTGATGATCTGAACGATGCCCAGCGCGAAGCGGTTTGCGCCCCCATGAACAATACCATGGTGCTGGCGGGTGCGGGCAGTGGTAAAACCCGGGTGTTGGTACACCGTATTGCCTGGCTGATTCAGGTGGAGCGCATTTCACCTTTCAGCATTCTCTCGGTCACCTTTACCAATAAAGCATCGGCCGAGATGCGCCAACGTATCGAACAGCTGATGGGGGTGCCGGTCACGGGGATGTGGGTGGGTACTTTTCATAATCTCGCCCACCGTCTGTTGCGTACCCACTGGAAAGAGGCGGCTCTGCCACAAAATTTTCAGATTCTGGACAGTGATGATCAGTTACGCGCAGTTAAACGCGTTATTCGTGAAAATGGCATTGATGACTCCCAATGGCAGCCCAAACAGATGCAGTGGTTTATTAGTGCCCGCAAAGATGAAGGGCAGCGCCCGCAACATCTGGAGCACCATGGCAATTCCCATATGAAAGGGTGTATTCAGGTCTATCAGCTCTATGAAGATCTCTGTCGTCGCGCCGGTTTGGTGGATTTTGCCGAGCTGCTGCTACGCGCCCACGAGCTGTGGCGCGATAATGCGCATATTCTCGAACACTATCAGCAGCGTTTTAAATATGTGCTGGTGGATGAGTTTCAAGATACCAATGCGATTCAATACGCCTGGTTGCGGATGTTGTGCAGCGGTGGCAGCCCGATTTTTGCGGTGGGCGATGATGATCAGTCCATTTATGGCTGGCGTGGTGCCAAGGCGGAGAATATCCAGCAGTTGAGTCGTGATTACAGCAACACGACTTTGGTGCGTTTGGAGCAAAATTACCGCTCCACCGGGACTATTCTGGCGGCGGCAAATGCACTGATTAGCCACAATAGTGAGCGGCTGGGCAAAGAGTTGTGGACCTCGGACGGCGAGGGTGAACCGATCAAACTCTACAACGCTTTTAATGAGCTGGATGAGGCGCGCTTTATTGCCAGCCGTATTCAGCAATGGCTGGATGATGGCGGCCAGCGAGATGAAGTGGCACTGCTCTACCGCTCTAATGCTCAATCACGGGTGTTGGAGGAGGCGCTGCTGCAAGCGGGTATCCCTTATCGAGTTTATGGCGGCCTGCGCTTCTTCGACCGAGCCGAGATCAAACATGTGCTCGCCTATCTGCGCCTGGCCAATAACCGCTTCGATGACACCTCTTTTGAGCGCATTATTAATGTGCCCACCCGGGGTATAGGTGATAAAGCGGTCAGCAATATTCGCGACTACGCCCGTGAGCACAACCTTACTTTGTGGGTTGCCGCTAGTAATTTGGTGGCCAGTGGGCAGCTCACTCCGCGAGCTAATAATGCACTACAGGGCTTTATTAATCTGATTGATAAAATCGAGGCCACGCTGCAACCACTGGAGGAGCTACACGAGCAGGTTGACCACGCTATTATGTTGAGCGGCTTGGTGGAGCACTTCAAAAAAGAGAAGGGCGATAAAGGCCAGCAGCGAATCGAAAATATGGAGGAGCTGGTGAGCGCCGCCCGTGGTTTTGAACCCACGGATGCCGAGGCCGAGGAGGATGAACTCACAGCCTTTCTCTCCCTTGCGATACTGGAGTCGGGGGAGCGCCAGGGCGACCCGGGTGAAAAGTGTGTACAGCTGATGACGCTGCACTCGGCCAAAGGGCTGGAGTTTCCATTGGTGTTTCTTTGCGGCGTTGAAGAGGGGCTGTTTCCCCATAAAATGTCGCTTAAGGATGCCAAGGGGCTAGAGGAGGAGCGCCGCCTCTGTTATGTGGGCATCACCCGCGCCATGCAGTTGCTCTATATCTGCTACGCGGAGACCCGTCGACTGCACGGCAAAGAGCAGTATGCCGCCCCTTCGCGATTTCTTAAAGAGATACCCAATGAGCTGTTACAAGAGGTGCGCTTGCGTCGCCAAACTTTTGCACCGGCAACCACGCAGCGCCCGGGTATCGTATTGGAGAGCAGCGCAGAATTTAGCCTTGGTGAGCAGGTATCACACACCAAGTTTGGAGAAGGGGTGGTGCTGAACTACGAGGGGAGCGGTCAGAGTGCCCGCATTCAGGTTGAGTTTCTCAGTTGTGGCAGTAAGTGGTTGATTGCCGGTTATGCCAACCTACAAAAAATGTAACTACTCAGCGTATTCATCTTTTTCTTCAACTCGTCGTTATTTTCGTACTCAGTCGGTCACCTATTCCCTATAGGCTCCCTCTCTCCGTGCGAAAATGCCTCGATTTGAAGAAAAATATAAACACGCTGAAATAGTGACCAAAAAATTTAATAACAGAACAATAAGGATAATAAACATGAAGAGAATCGCTCTTCTTCTAATATTGATGGTTGGCGTTGCGTCCCTGAGTAGCTGTGGCGGCGACGAAGGCGAGACAACGGCGGCGGGGCAAACCTCCGCAGAGAAGTTCCGCTGGCGTATGGTGACTTCGTGGCCACCCAATTTTCCGGTTTTTCAAGAGGGAACCGAACGCTTTGCCGAGCATGTCAAGGTGATGTCGAATGGTCGTCTTACGATTAAGTCCTATGCGGGTGGTGAGCTTATTCCACCCCTGCAAGTGTTTGATGCGGTTTCACAGGGTACCGTGGAGATGGGTCATTCGGGCGCTTACTACTGGGCGGGGAAAATCCCGGCGGCGCAATTTTTCACCTCGGTTCCTTTTGGTCTGAATGCCCAAGGGATGAATGCCTGGCTCTACAGTGGCGGCGGACTGGAGCTGTGGCGAGAAACTTATGCACCACATAACATGATCCCTTTTCCGCTGGGTAACACCGGTGTACAGATGGGCGGTTGGTTTAATAAAAAAATCGACTCACTTGATGACTTGGATGGCTTAAAGATGCGTATTCCCGGTTTAGGTGGGAAAGTGTTTGCAGAGGCGGGCGGTAACGCCGTATTGATGGCGGGTGGCGAGCTTTACACCGCCCTGGAGCGAGGTGCCATTGATGCCACTGAGTGGGTAGGCCCCTATCACGACAAGCGCCTTGGCTTGCCCAAAGCCGCGAAATATTACTACTACCCCGGCTGGCACGAGCCAGGTTCTACTTTAGAGTTGGTAGTTAATAAGGGTGCGTGGGATAAGCTACCCGAAGATCTACAACGCATTGTAGAGGTGGCTGCACAAGCTACCGATCTGTGGATGTTAACCCGGTTTGAAGCGTTAAATGCCGAGGCGCTGAGTGAGATTAAAGCCATGGAGAAGGTGGAGATGTTACCGTTTCCAAGCGAGGTTACCCGTAAACTGAAAAGCCTCACCCATAAAACCATGGCGGAGCAGGCGGAAGCTGACCCTCAGTTTGCCAAGGTCTACGCGGCGTACCAAGCCTTTCAGTTGAAGCATGATGCCTGGAGTGAAATCTCTGAACGGGCTTATTA
>JALSJH010000104.1 GCA_026989455.1 Chromatiales bacterium
GATTCGCCATCTCCGGCGGATTCGCCATCTAAAGATGGCTCCTACAATAATAGGGGGATGTTTTCCATCAAGTGCAAGGTACTGTTATACCTTGAATTGATTAACCAGTGATTTCAAGCGCTCACCCAGTTGGGTCAATTCACTGCTTGAGTTGGCGGTCTGGTTTGCTGCCGAGGCGGTCTGCTCGGAAACATCTCGGATGTTGCTAATGCTGCGGTTGATCTCTTCCGCAACGGAACCCTGCTCTGATGCCGCCGAGGCAATTTGAATGTTCATTTGTGAAATCGTGGTGACCGCGTTATTAATGGAGGCGAGTGACTCACCGGCATAGGTCGCCTGTTCGACCGCTGTGCTGGCACCCTTCTGGCTGTTGTTCATGACAATAACCGCCTCTTCAGCCCCTTTTTGCAGAACCTCTATTAGGCTCTCAATTTCAGAGGTGGATTGCTGGGTACGCTGAGCCAGGGTGCGCACCTCATCGGCAACGACGGCAAAGCCACGTCCTTGCTCGCCGGCACGGGCCGCTTCAATCGCCGCATTGAGGGCCAGTAAATTGGTCTGCTCGGCGATCCCCTTGATCACATCCAGCACCGTGCCAATATTTTCACTATTACCTTTCAGCGTTTCGATAACCTGGGCCGATGTTTCAACCTCAGCGGCCAGATCATTAATCGCCTGAATGGTGCCCTGCACGACCTTATTGCCATTGTTTACCTCTTCATCGGCCTGTTCGGCAGCATCCGAGGCGAGCTTGGCGTTTTCTGCCACCTCTTGCACGGTGGCGCTCATCTCATTCATGGCGGCGGCTACCTGCTCGGTCTCACTGAGTTGCTGATTGGTGCCCGCACTGGTCTGCTCAGTGGCGGCAGTGAGCTGGCCAGCCGAGCTGGTCAGTTGGTCGGTTGAGCCGGATATATGGCCGATAATGCCCTGCAGCTTGCCAATAAAGGTATTGAAATTGGTACCAAGCTCGCCGATTTCATCTTGGCTGTAAATGGTTACGCGTTTGGTCAGATCGCCATCACCTTCGGCGATGTTTTTCAGCATGGCGTTGGTGTGGGCGATGGGCGTGACAATGCCGCGCATGACCATATAGGCAACCAGCAGCCCTATAATGGCGGCAAGCAGTGTCAGAATAATAATGCTGTTCTTGGTGCTCAAGACGCTCTCTTTAACCAGCTCGCCCTGCTCATGAAGCGAGACAAACACACTATCACGAAGTTGTGCGGCTTTTTTGGCCATGATCGGGCCACTTTTGCTCAGCACGTTATTGATGGCGGCGTTGCGTTTGTGAATGGCACCGCTCACCTGTTCAAACCCTTGCTGATATTGATTAATGGCTGTAATCGCTTCGCGGGTAAGGCGACGACGCTCAGGGCTTTGTAGTTCAGACATCAGCGTTTCAAGAGCTGCCTTGGTCTTATCGAACTCTGAAATTACTCTTAGGCGAGAGCTCTCATCATTATCGACCAAGAAACGATAGGCGTAGAGGCGACCCAGCAAAAGATGTTTTTGCGCCACTCCCCCGCGGAATGCCGCCACCGCATCATTGTCACGGAATGCACTGTCCATCACACTAGAAAGGCTTTTCTCAATAAAAGGCCCTTTGATATTGAGTGTATTATTTACAATATCGAGGCGGCGCACCATATTGGCCACTACTTGTTGGTGGAAGGTAGTAGTGTACTCTTTATTCATGCTCTCTATTTCATCAAGCAGTTTGACGCGATCGGGGTGAGTGATCTCCACACGAGCCTTGGCCATAATGGCCTGCAAATCTTTCTCAGCGGCATCAAATGCCTGTACGGATTCCTCATCGGCCTTCTTTATGTACTCCTTCACCTGGAGACGCTTAAGGTAAACCTCGCGCAGAATCTGTGCCGAGGTGCCTGCGTCCAATACCAAGTCATCTGTGATCACCTCTAGGTTTTTTTCGATACTGCTGAGGTTGTTGAAGGCGATGGCACCCAAAACCAGTAGAAAAAGGATAATGATGAGTGGTGAGATCATCGCTTTGATGCTGATTTTTAGATTCTTAAAGCCGCTAAAAAGTGGTTTCATGGGATAATTCTCCACCAACTAAATTGATATGTTTTAAAGAAACGATTGGATTTGTCTGCTGGTTAGAGGTATCGGATGTAGAAGCCGCTGACTTGAGTGGCTTTGATTCATTATTTGTCTGGCGAGGGATATTGTTTATAGGTGATTATTTTCTGGCATCTCTTCGGTGCCATGGCAACACCTTGGTGTACAATAAGCCAAAATTAGCTTGGGGGGAGTCTCTTTGGAACAGTTTCGCGGAACCACCATCGTCTCGGTACGACGGGGAAATAAGGTGGTCATCGGTGGTGATGGCCAGGTAACACTGGGAAATACGGTGATGAAGGGCAATGCACGCAAGGTGCGCCGCCTCTATAACGGTAAAGTAATTGCCGGTTTTGCCGGAGGAACCGCCGATGCGTTTACTCTGTTTGAGCGCTTTGAGGCGAAGCTGGAGAAGCATCAGGGTAATCTGGTGCGGGCAGCGGTTGAGATGGCCAAAGATTGGCGCAGCGACCGTATGTTGCGTAAGTTAGAGGCGTTGTTGGCGGTGGCGGATGAGAATGCTTCGCTGATCATCTCAGGTAATGGTGACGTGATTGAGCCAGAGAGAGGTTTGATTGCCATCGGTTCCGGCGGGCCATTTGCCCAGTCGGCGGCCAGTGCTTTATTGGATTGTACCGAAATGGACTCCCGCGCCATCGTTGAGAAAGCACTCACTATCGCGGGTGATATTTGCATCTACACCAACCATAACCAAACCATTGAAGAGCTGGAGATACGCAATGGAGAATGATATTCAGGTTCCTTGCCTGACACCCCGTGAAATTGTTGATGCGCTGGATGAACACATCATTGGTCAATCAGAGGCGAAACGTGCGGTGGCTATTGCGTTGCGTAACCGCTGGCGGCGCAGCCAGCTGGATGAGAATCTACGCAATGAGATTACGCCTAAGAATATTTTGATGATCGGCCCGACCGGTGTCGGTAAAACCGAGATTGCCCGTCGCTTGGCTAAGCTGGCGAATGCTCCCTTTATCAAGGTGGAGGCGACTAAGTTTACTGAGGTGGGCTATGTGGGGCGCGATGTTGAATCGATTATCCGTGATTTGATTGACTCCTCGATTAAGCTAACCCGCGAACAGTCGGTGGCCAAGGTGCGTGCGCGTGCCACAGATGCGGCGGAAGAGCGTATTCTGGATATATTATTGCCTCCGGCTCGCACGTCAGCTGGCTTTTCAGAGCCTGAACGGCCGAGTGATCAAACATCATCCACGCGCCAGAAATTTCGCAAAAAATTGCGTGAAGGGGATTTGGACAGTCGGGAGATCGAAGTTGAGGTGGCATCGTCTAAAATGGGTGTTGAAATTATGGCACCGCCCGGCATGGAGGAGATGACCAACCAGTTGCAGGGGATGTTCCAAAATATGGGCACTCCCCCTACAAGTTGCCGTAAATTGCCGATTAAAGAGGCGATGAAGCTGTTGATTGAAGAGGAGGCTGCCAAGCTGCTGAATGAGGATGAAATCAAGCAGATGGCGGTTAACCTGGTAGAGCAAAATGGCATTGTGTTTCTGGATGAGATGGACAAAATTGCCAAGCGCGGTGAGGGTGGTGGTGGTACCGATGTCTCTCGTGAAGGGGTGCAGCGTGATCTGTTGCCACTAATTGAAGGCTGCACCGTCTCCACAAAATATGGCATGATCAAAACCGACCATATTCTGTTTATCGCCTCGGGTGCCTTCCATCTGGCTAAACCCTCTGACCTAATTCCTGAACTGCAAGGTCGCTTACCGATTCGTGTTGAGCTGTCGGCACTGAGGGTTGAGGACTTTGTCCGCATTCTGACCGAGCCAAGTGCTTCGCTCACCACTCAATATAGTGCGCTGCTGGCAACCGAAGGGCTGAGTGTCAGCTTTAGTGATGAGGGCATCAAACGCATTGCCGAGATAGCATGGCAGGTGAATGAGACGACTGAAAATATCGGTGCGCGACGGCTGCATACGGTGATGGAGCGTCTGTTAGAAGAGCTTTCGTACACCGCGGATGAAACTGGTGGCGAGCAACAGGTGGATGCGGATTATGTGGAGAAACAGCTGGGAGAGCTGGCTGAGGATGAAGATCTTTCTCGTTATATTCTTTAATTCATTGATCTTCCCCTTGAGCAGGAGTTTTTTATGGCACAGCCGACCCCGATAGAGATCAACCTACAGCAAAAGAGTCGCCGCTTGGTGGTGCTCTTTGATGAGGGCAGTCGCTTCGAGTTTAGCTGTGAGTTTTTACGGGTTCACTCCCCCTCAGCCGAGGTGCGTGGGCACGGCACGGGTAATGAAGTGTTGCAGCGTGGTAAAGAGGGGGTCAATATCACCGCTATCGAGCCGGTGGGTAATTATGCAGTTAAGCTGGTGTTTGATGATGGCCACGATAGCGGCCTTTATAGTTGGGACTATCTGTATAAAATCGGCAAGCAGCAGTCATCATTGTGGCAGAGCTATCAAAGCAAGCTTGAACAAGCGGGTGACTCACGACAAACTGAAGATAATGGGTAACGAGGTCGGTATGGATAATCAGAAAAATGAGACCACGCACTTTGGCTTCCAGCAAGTTGCCGCTGAAGAGAAGGCCGGTAAAGTGGCCGAGGTTTTTCACTCGGTAGCGAGCAGATATGATGTGATGAATGATGTGATGTCATTTGGCGTTCATCGTCTGTGGAAGCGATACACCATTGACATGGCGCGTGCTCGCCCCGGCAATCGCGTGCTGGACTTGGCAGGTGGAACCGGCGACCTTAGTAAGAAGTTTGCCAAACAAGTGGGGCCAACCGGTGAGGTGGTACTCTCCGATATTAACTCATCTATGCTTGAGCAGGGGCGTATTCGTCTAACCGATGAAGGGGTTCTGGATAATGTGCGTTATGTACAAGCGAATGCCGAGGCCCTGCCATTTCCAGATAATCACTTTGATGTGATTACCATCGCCTTTGGCCTACGAAATGTGACCGATAAAGCCAAGGCGCTGGCCTCAATGTACCGGGTGCTTAAGCCCGCCGGTCGCCTGCTGGTGCTGGAGTTTTCCAAGCCGGTGGTGCCGGGTCTCGCTCCCATCTACGACACCTACTCTTTTAAAATACTCCCTAAAATGGGCAAGATGATTGCGGGTGATGAAGAGAGTTATCGCTATTTGGCGGAATCGATCCGCATGCACCCAGATCAAGAGAGTCTTAAGCAGATGATGATCGATGTGGGATTTGAACGTGTCGATTACCATAACTTAACCGGTGGCATTGTCGCACTGCACCGGGGCTATAAGCTGTGAAAGAGGCGCTGCCCTCACCCTATGCCAGCGTGGCTCAGCGAGCCGCCGCGCTGCTCATTAACCTCTTCCTGTTTGCGGTGGTGACCAGCCTGCTGCCCCTTATTGTGTTGCGTCTGAGTGGTGGCCTTGTTGATGTGATGATTGTGGAGGGGTTCAGCGGCGCACTCTTTTTGTTGGTACTGGTGTTTTGTTGGGTCAAGCTGCGCGGCTCGCCCGGGCAGTTGCTGATGGGGTGCTATGTGGCAGATGAGCAGAGCCACTCCCCCATCGGCTGGAAGAGTGCGGTGGTGCGAGCTTTGGGTTATCTGGTTTCATTGGTACCGCTCGGCATGGGGTTTTTATGGGCCATTTGGGATAAGCGACATCAAGGGTGGCATGACAAACTGGCGGGCACCTTAGTGCTTCAGGATCACCACCATGAGCTGAATGATGAATCACAAAAGAGTCTGCAACAGCTATTAAAGGAGTTGCGATGACCCCCGCTGCCGTGGTTGCTCAAACATTACAGGGTGTTTTTAACCACTGTCTGGCGTTCGACTCACTCAGTCGCCAGCGTTTCTCAGCGCTGCAAGGGCGGGTGATCGCCATTGAACTCAGTGATCTTGCGGTTCAAATATATCTCTGCCCCGAAGTGGACGAGGTTAAAATCCTCTCAACCCATGACGGGAGTGCAGAGGTGACCCTACAGGGCACGCTACTGGCCTTCTCCCGCATGAGCATGACGGATGATAGTGCAGAGTCGCTGTTTAGTGGTGAGATCACCTTAATCGGTGACACTGCCTTGGGGCAGCGTTTTGGCGAGATCATCAAAGAGATGGCGATCGATTGGGAGGAGATGGCCTCACGACTGATGGGTGACGTGCTAGCACACAAGCTGGGCGGGCTGCTCCGAGGTGGGATCGCCTGGAGCCGTGACAACTTGAACAGTGGCCAGCAGACCCTTGCCGAATACTTGCAAGAGGAGCTGCGTCTACTGCCGGTAAAGGCAGAAGTTGAGCCATTTCTTGAAGGGGTGCACACCTTGAGAAATGACCTTGACCGAATCGAAGCCCGTATCAAGCGTTTGCAGCACCCGCCGCAAAATATTGAGAAGATAACGTGATTAAGCCAAGCCAAGTGTTACGTCTGCTACGCATCAATCAGGTGCTGATAAAGCATGGTCTGGATGAGATGGTGCTGGCAACCCATCTATTTCGGCCTATCAAATTCCTGGGGCTGCTGTTGCCGTGGAACTGGTTTAAACGCAAGTCAAAAAAGTGTCAGGGTGAGCGGATTCGTCTTGCACTGGAAGAGCTTGGCCCGAGCTTTGTAAAGTTCGGACAGCTGCTCTCTACCCGGCGCGATCTTTTCTCGGGTCAAATTGCCAATGAGCTGGCCAAGCTACAAGATCGAGTGCCCCCCTTTCCCGGAGATCAGGCCCGCGCCATTGTCGAAAAAGCATACGGGAAATCGGTGGATGAGGTGTTTAACTCTTTTGACGAGACACCGCTGGCATCCGCCTCCATCGCTCAGGTGCATGTGGCGACACTGCATGACGGTACCGAGGTTATTGTGAAAGTGGTGCGCCCCGATATCCGCCATGTTATTAAACGTGATATTGGCCTGCTCTACACCCTGGCTGAGTTGGCAGAACGCTACTGGGAGAGCGCCCGGCGCTTGCATCCGGTGGAGATTGTTGCTGAATATGAAAAGACCATTTTTGATGAGCTGGATCTGATGCGTGAAGCTGCCTCGGCTTCGCAGCTGCGGCGTAACTTTGCAGAGTCCCAACAGCTCTATGTGCCCGAAATTTATTGGCAGTATTGCCACCGCGAAGTGATGGTGATGGAGCGTATTTCCGGCATTCCGGTCAGCGATATTGAGCGTCTGCGCGAAGCGGATGTCGATCTGCAAAAGCTCTCTGAAATGGGGGTGCAAATTTTCTTTACCCAGGTTTTCTCCCATAATTTTTTCCATGCTGACATGCATCCGGGCAATATCTTTGTCTCACCTGAAGGGCAATACATCGCGGTAGACTTTGGCATTATGGGGGCGCTCTCACTGGACGACCAGCGCTACCTAGCCGAGAACTTTTTCGCCTTTTTTCAGCGTGATTATCGGCGGGTGGCCGAGCTGCATGTTGAGTCGGGCTGGGTGCCCGCTGACACGCGAGTGAGTGAATTTGAGGCCGCTATTCGTACTGTTTGTGAGCCTATTTTTGAACGCCCACTAAAAGATATCTCCTTTGGTCGTTTGCTGGTCAACCTATTCCAAACTGCTCGCCGCTTTGATATGGAGGTTCAGCCTCAGTTGGTGCTGTTGCAGAAGACGCTGCTCAATGTCGAAGGGCTAGGGCGCACACTCTATCCAGAGTTGGATCTATGGAGTACAGCCAAGCCCTTTTTTGAGCGTTGGATGAATGATCAGCTCGGTTTTGGCCGTGCCAAGCAGGAGTTGAAAAATCAAATGCCCCGCTGGGGAGAGACACTGCCGCAGCTGCCCGGACTGATTCACGATGTATTGAAGCAGTCGCGAGATGGCCAGCTGACCAATAAACAGCAGAACTTGCAGCTTGAGGCG
>JALSJH010000105.1 GCA_026989455.1 Chromatiales bacterium
CACGTCAATTACTTTTTGGGGTTTATTTTACATCGAGAAGAATTAAGGCCAAATAAAGACCACTGGGGCAAGCCCTATCGCGTAGACTCGCCTTTCGCTTCACGAAAGCGGGGTGTTCAAACAGAATTCTACTTATTAGCTTTTCGCCCTAAGGAGCAGGGAGCAGAGCTCGATGGAATTTAAACAAAACAGCACCAACCCCCATACTGGCGCCCAATAAAAAAGCCAGCTAAAAAGCTGGCTTGTATTATATGGTGGGCCGTCTGCGACTCGAACGCAGGACCAATGGATTAAAAGTCCACTGCTCTACCAACTGAGCTAACGGCCCGAAACCTTTGGGTATTAATATCGAACAAAACAATGTAAATATGGTGGGCCGTCTGCGACTCGAACGCAGGACCAATGGATTAAAAGTCCACTGCTCTACCAACTGAGCTAACGGCCCATAATATGGGTGGGGATAGTACGCTGTTCTAATAAAATTTCAACAGGTTTTATCCAAGTACGCACTTAACATGCGCACCTAAGGTAGAGTAGCTTCTATCAACTCTCGTCCGCGTCAAAATCATCCTCACTGAATTCGATGACAGGGCGATCTACGAGCTCTAAGTAGGCCATCGGCGCCGTATCACCCGTTCGATAGCCACACTTCATAATGCGAAGATAGCCTCCGGGGCGTTCTACATAACGGGGGCCGAGGACATCAAACAATTTGCGAACCAGCTCCTTATCACGGAGCACCGAAAATGCACGGCGACGATTGGCAACATTATCAACTTTAGCCATTGTCAGCAGCGGCTCTATCACGCGGCGAACTTCTTTTGCTTTTGGCACTGTTGTTTTAATCAACTCGTGCTCAAGTAGTGAAGCGGACATATTGCGCAGCATTGCTTTGCGATGACTGCTATTCCGGCTTAACTGCCTACCAATATTACGGTGACGCATAGTAAAAATCCTTAAAATACAGCTTATATATTAAACTTAGGCGGATGCTTTATCTTCAACACCTGCTGGCGGCCAACTCTCAAGGGTAAGCCCAAGGGACAAGCCTCTCTGAGCCAGGACGGTTTTTATCTCTGTCAGGGACTTTTTGCCTAAATTAGGCGTCTTGAGCAGCTCCACTTCGGTACGCTGAACAAGGTCACCTATATAGTAAATCTGCTCAGCCTTCAGGCAATTTGCAGACCTTACCGTCAATTCAAGATCATCAACCGGACGCAGCAGGACCGGATCAATCTCTGGCTCTTTTTCTTCCGGCTTTGCAGCTTCAATCGCCTTCAAATCAACAAATGAGGTTAGCTGATCTTGAAGAATAGTAGCCGCCTTGCGGATTGCATCCTCAGGATCAATCGTACCGTTCGTCTCGAGTTCCAATATTAATTTATCGAGATTGGTACGCTGCTCAACGCGGGCAGATTCAACGCTATATGAAACACGACTAACTGGACTGAACGAGGCATCCAATAGAAGACGACCAATCGCCTTGTCACCTTCATCATTTGCTTGACGCTGTGTAGATGGCTGATATCCGCGACCAGACTCAACTTTCAAACGCATCTCAAGAGCGCCTTTTTTAGAAAGTGTTGCGATAACATGCTCAGGGTTGATCAGCTCGATATTATGGGGAAGCACAAGGTCAGCAGCAGTGACCGGGCCTTCGACTTTCTTAGAAAGAACTATCTCAGCAGAGTCACCTTCATGCATCACTATGGCAAGCCCCTTAAGATTGAGGAGAATCTCAATAACATCCTCTTGCACACCCTCAAGCGCGCTATACTCGTGAAGAACCCCATCAATTTCAGCCTCTACCACGGCCGCACCAGGCATTGACGAGAGCAGTATACGCCGCAGCGCATTACCTAGCGTATGACCAAATCCACGCTCAAGCGGCTCCAATGTAACTCGCGCCAAATTATGGCTAACCTGCTGAACATTTACCAGACGCGGCTTCAACAAATCTGTTATTACCTGCATAATTTTCCTCGCAACATTGTTGCCACTAAAGTGATACGGACTTGTTATTTAGAGTAGAGTTCGACCACAAGGTTTTCATTGATATCAGAAGGCAATTCAGACCGCTCAGGCGCAGACTTAAACACACCTTCCATCTTCGTTGCGTCTACTTCAATCCACTCGGCAAAACCACGCTGCTGCGCAGACTCGAGAGCCCCTTTAACACGCAACTGAGCCTTCGCCCCTTCTCGTACAGCAACAACATCGTTTGCCAGTACGGAATAGGATGGGATATTTACACGGCGACCATTAACGCTCACACCATTATGTCGAACTAACTGGCGTGCTTCAGTGCGCGATGCTGCGAAGCCCATGCGATAAACCACATTATCTAGACGACTCTCCAGCAGGCGCAATAGATTTTCGCCTGTTGCCCCTTTAATCCGATCCGCTTCTTTGTAGTAAAGGCGGAACTGACCTTCGAGAATGCCGTAAATACGACGTAACTTTTGCTTAGCTCGCAACTGCACACCATAATTTGAAAGGCGTGCATTTTTTTGTCCATGCTGTCCTGGTGCATAAGCACGAGTCTCAATAGGACATTTTGCTGTATAGCATTTCTCACCCTTCAAAAAGAGCTTTTCACCTTCACGGCGACACTGACGACACTTGGGACCAATATACCTAGCCAAAATCTCTCTCCTATTAAACTCGACGCTTCTTAGGTGGACGACATCCATTATGCGGAATAGGCGTCACATCTGAGATTGTACCAATCTTAAAACCAAGTGAGTTCAACGAACGCACAGCTGATTCGCGGCCTGGGCCTGGCCCCTTTACATTCACATCAAGGTTCTTAACACCCATATCAAGCGCCACCTGACCGGCACGCTCTGCAGCTATCTGCGCTGCGAAAGGGGTGCTTTTTCGTGAACCTCGAAAACCACTGCCGCCAGATGTAGCCCAACAAAGCGCATTACCTTGACGATCACTTATGGTGATTATTGTATTGTTAAAAGTGGCATGCACATGGGCAATACCATCAACAACATTACGTTTTACACGCTTTTTTGCGCGCACTGGAGTCTTAGCCATTCTTATACAATCCCAAAATTATCTTTTAATTGGACGACGAGGCCCTTTCCGTGTCCGCGCATTGGTGCGCGTACGCTGGCCACGAAGCGGAAGTCCGCGACGATGACGAATACCGCGATAGCAGCCCATATCCATCAGTCGTTTAATATTCATGGAAACTTCACGACGGAGGTCACCTTCGAGTGTTAGCTTTGCCGTCTCTGTTCGCAGTGACTGAAGCTCTGACTCGGCCAAATCACGAATCTTCGCATCAGTTGCAACACCGGCATTTGCACAAATTTGATGTGCACGGGTACGACCCACACCATAAATTGCAGTTAATGCAATAACAGTATGTTTATTATCTGGAATGTTTACGCCAGCAATACGCGCCATTCTAAAGTTCTCCTAATTAACACTGCGACCCGGAAAGCGCGCAATAATACTCAATACTTAAATAACTTGCAAGCGCTATTAACCTTGGCGCTGCTTGTGACGTGGCTCTTTACAGATAACACGCACCACACCCTTGCGACGTACAATTTTACAGTTACGGCACAGCTTTTTAACAGAAGCACGTACTTTCATATCAATACACTCCAATAAACTTTGTAATTACTTAACGTGGCTTGCCCGCACGACCATAACCTTTAAGGTTGGCCTTTTTCATCATGCCTTCATATTGCGTAGACATCAGATGCGCTTGCACTTGAGACATAAAGTCCATGATCACTATAACTATGATCAACAATGACGTTCCACCGAAGTAGAAGGGCACATTCCAATACAGAATGAGGAACTCAGGCAGTAGACATACCAAAGTGATGTACCCTGCGCCGACAAATGTCAGACGGGACATGATTTTATCAATATATCTGGCCGTATTCTCTCCAGGCCTTACGCCTGGAATGAATGCACCGGAGCGTTTTAAGTTATCTGCAGTTTCACGGGGGTTAAATACCAGAGCCGTATAAAAAAAGCAGAAAAATATAATCGCAACCGCATAAAAAGTCACATATAGCGGCTGACCAGGCGAGAGCAAAGTGGCAATATCCTGCAACCAGCCCATCCCCTCACCCTGGGCGAACCAGCCCGCGACGGTAGCGGGGAACAAGATAATGCTAGAGGCAAATATTGGCGGGATAACACCAGCCATATTAAGCTTAAGCGGCAGATGTGTTGCCTGCCCAGCCATCATTTTCCTACCTTGTTGCCGTCGGGCATAATTAACGGTGATTCTGCGTTGACCTCGCTCAACAAATACAACGAAGGCAGTTACTGCCAGTGCGAGCACTACCAACGCAATAACCATCAGAGATGACATTTCGCCTACTCTTGCCAACTCGAGGGTACCGCCAATTGCAGAAGGCAAGCCAGAAACAATCGATGCGAATATTATAATGGATATACCATTACCGATACCTCGCTCAGTTACCTGCTCACCCAGCCACATAAGGAACATGGTTCCAGCCACCAACGTCAGTATGGTGGTTACCATAAACCCGGTACCGGGATCGACCACCACCGAGAGCGAGCCAATTTTCTGAGACTGCAATGCAATCGATATACCCGTTGCCTGGAATGTTGCTAAAACCAACGTACCATAACGTGTATATTGAGTTATCTTTCGCCTACCCGCTTCACCCTCTTTTTTCAGTTGTTCAAATTTCGGTACGACAGATGTCATCAACTGCATGATGATCGACGCTGAAATATAGGGCATTACACCCAAAGCAAAGAGGGTCAGTCGCTCAAGAGCACCACCCGAGAACATGTTAAACATGTCAACGATAGTGCCTCGCTGCTGATCAAATAGCGCCGCAAGCGCATCGGGGTTAATCCCTGGAACAGGGATATGTGCACCAATACGAAAAACGATAATGGCACCAAGCAGAAAAAGCAGCCTACGCTTCAACTCGCCATGATTCCCACCCGCTTTCGATGAGCCTGCATTCATTCCTGGAGCAGCCATTACGCCTCGATTTTCCCACCAGCTGCTTCAATTGCAGCCCGGGCACCTTTAGTCACACCTAAGCCACGAACAGTGACCGCTTTAGTCACTTCACCCGAAAGAATGATCTTTACTGACTTTATGTTGTCACGGATGACATTCGCCGCTTTTAACGACAACAGGTCAATAACATCAGCACTGACAGCGTCAATTTCATTGAGACGGACTTCGGCTGTAAAAGCGGCTTTACGCGAACGAAAACCAACCTTTGGAAGACGGCGATAGAGCGGCATTTGGCCACCCTCGAAACCGATCTTAGGCATGCCGCCTGAGCGGGACTTCTGCCCCTTGTGGCCGCGACCACATGTCTTGCCATGACCAGAGCCGATACCGCGCCCTACCCGTTTAGCCGCTTTTTTTGCGCCCTCTGCAGGCTTTAAAGTATTTAATCGCATCTTAGTTGTCCTCAACCTTAAGCATGTAAGACACTTTATTTATCATGCCTCGGTTCTCAGGAGTGTCTTGCACTTCAACAGTTTGGCGAATACGACGAATACCCAGACCAGAAACACACGCTTTGTGCGCAGCCAGACGACCACTAACACTACGCACCAAAGTTACTTTAATCGTATTATTAGCCATCGTTTAGTCCATAATCTCACTAACTGTTTTACCACGCTTAGCAGCGACTTCTTCTGGAGAAGTCATCTCTGCCAAGCCCTTGACCGTTGCACGGACAACATTAATAGGATTGGTAGATCCGATGCACTTGGCAAGCACATTATGCACACCAACCGCTTCAAATACCGCTCGCATTGGGCCACCAGCAATAATCCCTGTACCCTCAGATGCGGGCTGCATAAAGACTTTTGCCGCGCCATGAGTTGAGGTAATGGGATGTTGAAGAGTGCCATTTGTAAGGCTAACACTTTTCAGGTTTTTGCGTGCTTCTTGCATCGCCTTCTGAATAGCAGCAGGTACTTCACGCGCCTTGCCACGACCGAAACCAACTTTGCCGTTACCATCGCCAACAACTGTCAACGCAGTGAAGCCGAAAATACGACCACCTTTAACAACCTTGGCAACACGATTTACAGCTACCAGTTTTTCCAACAAATCATCTGAGTTGGAATTATTTTGATCAAATCTAGCCACAATTAACCCCTTAGAATTCCAAGCCATTCTCGCGAGCAGCATCAGCCAAAGCCTTAACACGGCCATGGTACTTGAAGCCTGAACGATCGAAAGCAACCTTGGTGATACCTGCACTCTTAGCACGCTCAGCGACAATTTTGCCAACTGCAACAGCTGAATCTGCATTACCGGTGTATTTAATCTGATCAGCAACACTACTCTCTACGGTAGAGGCCGAACATACAACCTCTGCGCTATTTGGAGCGATAACCTGCGCATATATATGGCGAGGAGTACGGAATACGCACAGTCGCGGTACTGCCAGTTCTTTAATTTTCGCACGACCGCGACGAGCACGGCGTAAGCGTGATTGTTTCTTATCCATCTCTGAGCCCCTAGGTTATTTCTTCTTGGCTTCTTTCATTACGATACGCTCATCAGCATAACGAACACCCTTACCCTTATAAGGCTCAGGTGGACGGTAAGCACGAATATCGGCGGCAGCCTGCCCTACGGCCTGCTTATCGGCACCTTTGATCACGATCTCAGTCTGAGAAGGGGTTTCAATGGTTATACCTTCGGGTGACTCATAGCTCACCGGATGAGAAAACCCCAAGGTGAGATTAAGAACTTTTCCTTGTAATTGCGCCCGGTAACCAACACCAACCAGCTTCAATTTCTTCTCAAAACCAGTTGTAACGCCAACCACCATGTTTGAGAGCAGTGAGCGCATTGTTCCAGCCATTGCAACCGCACCTTTCTGTGCACTGTTACGGGCAGAAAACCTCAACTCATTGTCTTTATGCGAGACCTCGACAAAGTCATGAACGGTACGTTCCAAGGAGCCTTTTGGCCCTTTAACGGATACCTGACTACCCTTGAGCGAGACCTCTACAGCCGCAGGGATCACTACAGGATTATTTGCTATACGTGACATACTTACCCCTTACGCTACAAAGCAAAGAACTTCACCACCACAACCTGCTTTGCGTGCCGCCCGATCGGACATGACACCTGCAGATGTTGAGATGATACTTACACCAAGACCAGCCATGACCTTAGGGAGTTCGTCTTTACCTCTGTAAATACGCAAACCTGGGCGGCTTACGCGCTTAATCTGATCAATAACTGGCTTGCCCGAGTAGTATTTAAGCTCAATAACCAACTCGGCTTTAGCACCCTCACCCTCAAGAGAGGCATTTGAAATATAACCCTCATCCTTAAGAACGACTGCTATCGCCATTTTTTTGCCTGAATAGGGCATTGACACTGTTGCTTTATTTGCACCCAGCGCATTGCGGATGCGAGTCAGCATATCCGCAATTGGATCTTGCATACTCATAATAATCTCTCCTAACGTTAATCAGTATCCAGCCTACCAGCTGGACTTAACTAAACCAGGTATGTCGCCACGCATTGCTGCTTCACGCAGCTTGTTACGAGCGAGACCAAATTTACGATACACGCCGTGTGGACGACCTGTAATTTGACAGCGACTACGCTGGCGAACCGGACTTGCGTCTCGCGGAAGCGCATGCAATGCCTGCATGGCTTCGCGACGCTCCTCAGGAGATAACTCCAAATCTACGGAGCGCTTCTTCAGTTCAGCACGCTTAGTGGCATATTTCGCAACAAGCTTAGTGCGCTTGTTTTCGCGATTAATCATTGAAACCTTAGCCATTCAATAAACCCCTAGCTTTTAAATGGGAAGCTAAACGCCGCGAGTAGCGCACGCCCTTCTTCATCAGTTTTAGCTGTCGTTGTAACCGTGATATCCATTCCGCGTAAAGCATCAATTTTATCGTAGTCAATTTCAGGGAAAATGATCTGCTCATTAATGCCCATGCTATAGTTTCCACGACCATCAAATGACTTTACATTCATACCACGGAAATCACGAACTCGCGGCAATGAGACATTAATCAAACGATCCATGAACTCATACATCCGATAGCTACGCAGTGTTACTTTGCAGCCAATCGGCCAGCCCTCACGCACTTTAAAGCCAGCAACTGACTTTCGAGCATTACGGACAATAGGCTTCTGACCCGCAATTTTAGTCATATCACCAAGCGCACTTTCAAGTACTTTTTTATTCACCAGCGCCTCACCAAGACCCATATTAAGGGTTACCTTAGTAATACGCGGCACTTCCATCACACTCTTGTAGCCAAACTGGTCCATAAGTTTCTGAACAACAGTGTCGCGATAAAATTCCTGCAACCTAGCCATAATTCACTACCTAATCAAGCATCAATTAATTCGTTGTTAGACTTAAAGAAGCGGACCTTCTTACCATCTTCCAGCACACGGAATCCAACTCGGTCCGCCTTGCCAGTTGCCGAGTTGAAAATCGCTACGTTAGAGCCGTCAATAGAGGCCTCTTTCTCGACGATTCCACCAGCAACACCCTTCATTGGGTTTGGCTTCACATGCTTCTTAACAACACTCACGCCCTCAACAACCAAACGGCCATTGGCATGCACAGTACTGACCGCACCACGCTTACCTTTGTCCTTACCTGTGAGAACAACTACTTCATCACCTTTTCTGATCTTACGCATAATTATTATCTCTTTAAATCAGAGCACTTCTGGCGCAAGTGACACAATCTTCATGAAACGACCACCACGCAACTCCCTGGTGACCGGACCAAAAATACGCGTACCAATTGGCTCAAGCTTGCTATTCAACAGAACGGCTGCATTTCCATCAAAGCGAATCAGGGAGCCATCAGAGCGTCGTACACCTTTACGGGTACGCACCACAACAGCACTATAAACATCGCCCTTCTTAACCTTGCCTCGGGGGATAGCCTCTTTGATGCTGACCTTAATGACATCACCAACACCTGCATAACGCCGATGCGACCCACCTAAGACCTTGATACACATCAACTTTCTTGCGCCACTATTATCGGCCACATCAAGGAGCGACTGCATCTGAATCATTGGCTTTTCTCCAGTTTCGCTATCACGCCGCTTCTCCCTACACTCAGGGCGCGCATAATAGCACTAATACAAAAAAAACCCAAGTTGAAAAGAAAGCCAACTCGGGCTTTTAGTCATTTATGCAACAACCACCGCAGTGGACGGCATATTATTTTGCTTTTGAGACAACCTCAACCAGCGTCCAAGACTTAGTCTTAGACAAAGGGCGGCACTCACTAATGGTAATCGTGTCGCCATCATTGCAAACATTTTGTTCGTCGTGCACGTGTAGCTTGGTGGAGCGCTTAACGTACTTACCGTAAACTGGATGACGAACCTTACGCTCAATCATGACCGTGACACTCTTATCCATCTTGCTACTGATAACACGCCCAGTCTGGGTGCGTGTAGATTTTGCCTGCTCAGTCATTTTAGGACTCCTGCGTCTTTTGATTCAGAACCGTCTTAACGCGTGCAATATTCTTACGGACCTCAGCAACCAAACTTGGCTTTGCAAGCTCCCCAGTTCCTTTTTGCATTCGCAAATTGAACTGCTCGCGCAAAAGATTCTGAAGCTCGGCGTTTAGCTCATCAACAGATTTTTCTCTAAGCTCACTTGCATTCATCACATCACCGTCCGAGTTACAAATGTTGTATTCACAGGTAGTTTTGCTGCCGCTAGCGCGAATGCTTCACGAGCTAACTCCTCACTAACACCTTCCATCTCATACAACATTCTACCTGGCTGAACTTCAGCAACCCAATATTCTACGTTGCCTTTACCCTTACCCATTCTGACTTCAAGGGGCTTCTTGGATATTGGCTTATCTGGAAAAACACGAATCCAGATCTTTCCACCACGCTTAATGTGGCGAGTCATGGCACGCCTGGCAGCTTCGATTTGGCGTGCGGTTAACCGACCACGCGTCGTCGACTTCAGGCCAAACTCACCGAAGCTTACCTTGTTTCCGCTTTGAGCAAGGCCACGATTACGGCCTTTTTGCATTTTACGGAATTTGGTTCGTTTTGGCTGGAGCATACCGCTTCTCCTTTAATTATTTGCTGCGGATTTCTTGGATGTAGTGGCTACCTGGTCATGAAAACCGATAACCTCACCCTTAAATATCCAGACTTTAACCCCGATAATACCGTAGGTTGTCAAAGCTTCAGCAAAGCCATAATCTATATCAGCACGAAAAGTATGCAGGGGAACACGCCCCTCACGATACCACTCTGTGCGCGCTATCTCTGCACCATTCAAACGTCCAGCAGCTGCGATTCTGATACCTTTAGCACCAAGACGCATTGTATTAGTAACGGTACGCTTCATGGCACGGCGAAACATAATACGTCGCTCTAGCTGTTGCGCTACATTTTCAGCAACTAATTGCGCATCCAACTCAGGCTTGCGAATCTCTTCAATATTGACATTAACTGGAATGCCCATCATTTTGGAGAGTTCAACTCTAAGGCGTTCAATATCTTCGCCTTTCTTGCCGATAACCACACCAGGCCTAGCCGTGTGAATGGTGATTTTCGCATTACGCGCAGGGCGCTCAATCTGGATGCGACTAACTGATGCCTTGGATAAGCGCTTTTTCAGGAATTCACGTACCTTTAAGTCTGCCAGCAAGTAGCCGGAAAAATCCCGACTATTTGCATACCACTTAGCGGTCCAATCCTTAGTAATACCAAGACGGATGCCCGTTGGATGTACTTTCTGACCCATACCTGCCTCTCAGTTATTTTTCAGCAACCGCCACAGTAATGTGGCAATTACGTTTCAGAATGCGATTTGCACGCCCTTTTGCACGCGGACGAATGCGCTTGAATGTCGCCGCTTCATCAACGAAAATCCGAGTAATCTTCAACTCGTCGATATCTGCACCGTCATTATGCTCTGCATTTGCAATTGCTGATTCAACAACTTTCTTAACGATAGTTGCTGCTTTTTTGTTACTGAACATCAGAATTTGCAAGGCACGATCTACTGACAGACCACGAATCTGGTCTGCGACCAGACGGGTTTTTTGCGCAGAGATGCGTGCATTACGATGTTTAGCAATGACTTCCATCTTCACACCCCTTATCTGGACTTTTTATCAGCAACATGACCACGATATGTGCGAGTAGGAACAAACTCACCCAATTTGTAGCCGACCATGTTTTCAGTAATGAAAACCGGCACGTGTTGACGACCATTATGTATAGCAATAGTGAGCCCGAGCATATCCGGGAGTACCATTGAACGACGTGACCAAGTCTTAATTGGTCGTTTTGTACCAGCCTCGACCGCCTCACTCACCTTCTTGGCTAAGTGTTGATCGACGAATGGACCTTTCTTGACTGAACGTGGCATTGCTCGCCCTCTTTCCAGTTAAACGAAATTACTTGCTACGACGACGTACGATAAATTTATCGGTACGCTTGTTTTTACGGGTTTTATAACCCTTCGTCGGAACACCCCAAGGAGATACAGGATGACGGCCACCAGAAGTACGACCCTCACCACCACCGTGCGGATGATCCACTGGATTCATCGCAACACCGCGAACGGTAGGTCGGCGACCTGCCCAACGAGCAGCACCGGCCTTACCTAAGGAGCGAAGAGCGTGCTCGGAGTTACCTACTTCACCAATTGTTGCCTTGCAGTCAACCCGCACCTTACGCATCTCGCTTGAGCGAAGGCGTAAGGTTGCATATTCACTATCACGCGCAACAAGCTGAGCTGACGTTCCTGCAGAGCGCGCAATTTGCGCACCTTTGCCGGCACGAAGTTCAACACAATGAACGGTTGTACCCACAGGAATATCACGCAGCGCCATCGCGCTACCCGGCTTTATTGGTGACTGCTGACCAGACATGATATCCGAACCAGCAGAGACACCCTTGGGCGCTATAATATAGCGACGCTCGCCATCGGCATACTTAATCAACGCAATATTAGCGCTGCGGTTTGGATCATACTCTAAGCGCTCAACAACACCAGGGATACCATCCTTGTTACGCTTAAAATCGATGATACGGTAGTGTTGCTTATGACCACCACCACGATGGCGAGTGGTAATACGCCCATTATTATTACGACCACCGGACTTGCTCTTTTTCTCCAGAAGGGGAGCATATGGCTCGCCCTTATGGAGGTCTGGAGTAACCACTCGAACTACGAAGCGGCGCCCAGGTGATGTCGGTTTAAGTTTTACGATCGCCATGATACGAATCCTCTACGAATTACTCGGCGGCGCTGGTGAAATCAATCTCACTACCGGCCTTAAGTTGGACATATGCCTTTTTGTAGCCAGAGCGCCGACCCTGGATTGCCCCAAAGCGCTTACGCTTGCCTTTAACATTGGCAACCTGAACGGAATCGACTTCAACTTCAAACAGAAGCTCTACAGCCTTCTTGATTTCAGTCTTATTTGCGTCAGTAGCCACTTTGAATACAATTTGCTGATTAGTCTCAGCAGCAACCGATGCTTTCTCAGTAATATGAGGGCCGAGTAGAACCTTCATCAAACGCTCTTGGTTCATGCTAAAGCCTCCTCTATTTGCTTGATCGCTCCAACCGTCATCAGCACCTTGTCGTAACCTACCAGTGAAACCGGGTCGATTGATGACGCACTCACAAGACCAACCTTATGCAGATTGCGTGATGCAAGATACAAATTATCATCAATGGCCTCTGGAACAATCAGAACATTTTCCAAATCCATCGCTGCAAGCTTAGCAACCAGCTCTTTTGTTTTTGGCAGTTCAAGAGAAAACTTATCAATAATAATCAAGCGATCTTGACGCAACAACTCAGAGACGATCGAGCGCATTGCGCCACGATACATCTTCTTGTTTACTTTTTGTGAATGATCTTGTGGTGTGGCCGCAAAAGTAACGCCACCTGTTCGCCATAAGGGACTACGAATAGTACCCGCACGAGCACGACCGGTTCCTTTCTGACGCCACGGCTTAGCACCACCACCACTCACATCCGAGCGATTCTTATGGGCACGACTCCCTTGACGAGCGCCTGCCAAATAGGCCGTTACAACCTGATGAATCAACGGCTCATTAAATTCTTGCGCAAAGCTATCATCAGAGAGCTCTACGCTCTTTTTAGACTCTTTGCCTGTCGCTGTAACTAGATTCAACTCCATTACAAACTCCCCCGCGAAAGTACTTTAACCGCCGGGGATACAACAACATCACTTCCTTTGGCACCAGGAACTGCCCCTTTAACCAAAAGAATATTGCGCTCAATATCCACACGAACCACTTCAAGGTTTTGAACCGTACGCTGCACATTACCCATCTGGCCAGACATCTTCTTACCCTTGAATACACGACCAGGGGTTTGACACTGCCCGATAGAGCCAGGCGTACGATGGGAAAGCGAGTTACCGTGCGTCGCATCTTTACCTGCAAAGTGATGGCGCTTGATGGTACCGGCAAATCCCTTACCGATCGTAACACCCGCCACGTCTACCTTCTGACCAGCCTCAAAAATATCAGCTTTAATCTCTGAGCCTGTCGCAAAATCATTAGTCGCTCCGTCGGCTAGACGAAACTCCCAAAGACCTCGACCAGCCTCGACACCTGCTTTCGCAAAGTGACCAGCCATTGCCTTGGTCACTCGCGTTGCACGGCGCGTACCAACCGTCACCTGAACTGCGTTGTAGCCATCTTTCTCGAGCCCTTTAAGCTGACTCACGCGATTAGGCTCAACTTCAATTACGGTAACAGGCAACGAGTGGCCCTCTTCCGTAAAAATCCGAGTCATACCGCGTTTGCGGCCTATTACACCAATAGTCATTGTCGTTATCCTCACGCATCGATTTCGATTGACCGACGCTTAATTCAACAAAACTTCAATATAACAACGCCGCACTCCCACTGCGGACAGCACGGCGTTATTAATGAGGGGCGGATTCTAACTTAATTTAATCTGCACGTCTACCCCAGCAGCAAGATCAAGCTTCATTAATGCATCTACCGTCTTTTCAGTCGGATCAACGATATCCAGCATGCGCTTGTGAGTACGAATCTCATACTGATCACGCGCATCTTTATTAACATGCGGCGAGGTCAAAATAGTGAAACGCTCTTTTTTGGTCGGCATGGGAATCGGACCCTGCACATGCGCACCGGTGCGTTTTGCAGTATCGGCAATTTCACGCGCGGACTGATCAATCAAGCGATGATCAAATGATTTTAGGCGAATACGAATTCTTTGGTTAGTCATATTTATTACTCAATAATCTTAGCAACAACGCCCGCACCAACTGTGCGACCACCTTCACGGATTGCAAAACGCAGGCCGTCTTCCATTGCGATGGGAGCGATCAGCGATACCGTCATCTGCACGTTATCACCTGGCATCACCATCTCTACACCCTCTGGCAGATCACACGCACCGGTTACATCCGTGGTACGGAAGTAAAACTGCGGACGATAGCCATTAAAGAATGGCGTATGTCGGCCACCCTCATCTTTGCTCAACACATAGACTTCTGCTTCAAACTTGGTGTGAGGATTGATTGAACCAGGCTGACAAAGCACTTGTCCGCGCTCAACATCTTCACGCTTGGTGCCGCGCAACAACAGACCAACATTGTCGCCTGCACGCCCTTCATCAAGCAGCTTGCGGAACATTTCAACACCAGTACAGATCGTTTTTACGGTCTCTTTGATGCCGACAATTTCAACTTCTTCACCTACCTTGATGATACCGCGCTCGATACGACCCGTTACCACGGTGCCGCGACCAGAGATCGAGAAAACATCCTCAACCGGCATCAGGAATGCACCATCAATAGCACGCTCAGGCTCTGGAATGTAGCTATCCATTGCTTCAACCAGCTTAATAATGGCCGGAACACCAATCTCAGATTGATCGCCTTCCAATGCCTTTAATGCAGAGCCGATAACAACCGGCGTATCGTCACCTGGGAAGTCGTACTTGTCGAGAAGCTCGCGAACTTCCATTTCAACCAGCTCAAGCAGCTCGTCATCATCTACCATGTCCGCTTTATTGAGGAACACAACAATATAAGGAACACCGACCTGACGTGAAAGCAGTATATGCTCACGGGTTTGCGGCATTGGACCATCGGCCGCCGAACATACCAGAATCGCACCATCCATCTGCGCGGCACCGGTGATCATGTTTTTCACATAGTCAGCATGGCCTGGGCAATCAACGTGCGCGTAGTGGCGCGAGTCTGATTCATATTCAACGTGCGCTGTGGCAATTGTAATACCACGGGCACGCTCTTCAGGTGCGCCATCTATCTGGTCATAAGCTTTAAACTCACCACCATGCGCCTCAGCCATACATTTGGTGATTGCCGCAGTCAGGGTGGTTTTACCGTGATCTACGTGACCGATAGTGCCCACATTGACATGTGGTTTTGTGCGTTCAAATTTTTCTTTAGACACGTGCGTTCCTCTCGATAAATCAATTATTCTTAATAAACTTTATTAACTATCTCATTAGAGATATTTGATGGTGCCTCTGCGTATTTACCAAACTCCATGGAGTAACTTGCTCTACCTTGAGTCGCCGATCTTAGCTCAGTCGCATAACCAAACATGGAACCAAGCGGCACTTCAGCGCGAACAACCTTCCCCACCGGAACATCATCTACACCCTGCACCAAGCCGCGACGACGGTTGATATCACCCATCACATCGCCCATATTCTCTTCGGGCGTGACCACCTCAACCCTCATAATCGGTTCAAGGAGGTGGGGTGAGGCTTTTAATGCACCATCACGAAGTGCAATTGAGCCAGCGATTTGAAACGCCATCTCGTTGGAATCCACTTCATGATATGAGCCACCAATCAGTGTCACCTTAATATCAACTAGTGGGTAACCCGCCAAGACACCCGACGCCATCTGCTCTTTCACCCCCGCATCTACTGCAGGAATGTATTCACTGGGTATTGTACCCGCAGCGATTTCACTCAAAAACTCATAGCCAGAGCCTGGCTCTTTAGGCTCTAGGCGCAGAGAGACATGACCGTATTGGTTACGCGCACCCATATCTCTAATAAACTTACCTTCAACCTCAACGCTAGAACGAATCGCCTCACGGTAAGAGACTCTTGGCGCGCCGACATTTGCACCGACACCAAACTCACGCCTCATCCTATCTACAATTATTTCCAGATGCAGCTCACCCATCCCTGAAATAATTGTTTGTCCCGAGTCCGAATCCAGATGCACTCGAAATGAGGGATCTTCCTGCGCAAGGCGGCTCAACGCAGCTCCCATCTTATCTTGATCAGCGAGCGTCTTCGGCTCAATCGCGACCGAAACCACGGGTTCTGGGAACTCCATTTTCTCAAGAACCACTCGGTTATTCTGGTCACACAAGGTGTCGCCGGTTACTGTGTGTTTGAGACCGACCGCCGCCGCAATATCACCTGCGTGTACCACCCCAATCTCTTCACGACTATTGGCATGCATCTGTAAAATCCGGCCAACGCGCTCACGCTTACCTTTGGCAGGATTAAAAACAACACCACCCGCTTTCAAACTACCACTGTAAACTCGGAAGTAAGCCAGTGTGCCAACAAATGAGTCGGTCGCTATTTTAAACACCAACGCCGAAAATGGCTCATCATCGTTAGGATGACGCTCCACTTTCGACTCACCATCCTCACTCAGACCAACAATTGCAGGCACGTCAAGCGGCGAGGGCAAATAATCAACTACCGCATCAAGAAGCGCCTGCACTCCTTTGTTTTTAAAGGCTGAGCCACAGACAACCGGCACTAAATCACCCGATAAGGTTGCCGCTCGAACCCCTTTTTTGATATCAAGCTCAGACAGGAAACCATCTTCCAAGTATCGATCCATCAACTCTTCGGTTGATTCTGCTGCAGTCTCAACAAGTTGCTCTCGCAAGTCATCACAACGCTCAAGCATCTCTGCAGGTATTTCACGCAACTCATAAGTAAGCCCCATATCGGAGTCAGACCAATAAATTGCTTTCATACGAACAAGGTCTACAACCCCTTCAAAATCATCCTCTGCACCGATCGGGAGCTGTAGTGCGACCGGACTCGCTCCGAGCCGCTCTTTAATTTGACCCATAACGCGAAAAAAATCCGCGCCAGCGCGATCCATTTTATTGACGAAGGCAATGCGCGGTACTTTATACTTATCCGCCTGACGCCAAACAGTCTCAGACTGCGGCTCGACTCCACCAACTGCGCAAAAAACAGCGCAGGCACCATCAAGAATACGCAATGAACGCTCGACTTCTATTGTGAAATCAACATGACCTGGCGTATCGATGATATTTATTCGATGCTCATCGTATTGCTTCTGCATACCACGCCAGAAGCATGTTGTCGCAGCTGATGTAATTGTAATTCCGCGCTCTTGCTCCTGCTCCATCCAGTCCATGGTCGCCGTTCCATCATGAACTTCGCCAATTTTATGGGACTCTCCGGTGTAGAACAGAATGCGCTCCGTTGTGGTTGTCTTGCCGGCATCAATATGAGCCATAATACCAATATTTCGATACCGACCAACGGGGGTTTTACGCACCACTTTAATACAACTCCAGCAACAGGGTTTTACCAGCGATAGTGGGCAAACGCTTTGTTAGCATCCGCCATGCGGTGCGTATCTTCACGTTTTTTGACTGCAGAGCCGCGACCCTCAAGGGCATCGATAATTTCGCCCGCAAGGCGCAGGCCCATACCTTTCTCGCTACGCTTACGTGCGGCATCTACCAACCAGCGCATGGCAAGCGCAGTACGGCGGTCAACGCGAACCTCAACGGGCACCTGATAAGTTGCACCACCTACGCGACGAGACTTGACTTCTACCGACGGGCGAACCGCCTCCAGCGCCTTATCCAGCGACTCCAGTGCCTCACCACCTGACTTCTCAGTCACACGATCTAATGCACTATAAACAATTTTCTCCGCAACCGACTTTTTCCCGTCTACCATCAAGACGTTAACAAGGCGCGTTAACGTTTCGCTTGCAAACTTAGGATCGGGTAGTACTTCGCGTTTAGCTGCCGCTTTTCTTCTAGCCATTATCTATTCCTGAAACAATTACTTAGGACGCTTCGCGCCATACTTGGAGCGCCCTTGACGACGAGTGGTTACACCCGCGCAATCTAGGGTGCCACGAACCGTGTGATAACGCACACCAGGCAGATCTTTAACACGACCGCCGCGAATCAAAATAACACTGTGCTCTTGGAGGTTATGCCCCTCACCACCAATATATGAAGTCACTTCCATACCGTTAGTGAGGCGAACACGCGCCACTTTACGCAATGCCGAGTTCGGCTTCTTAGGTGTTGTTGTATACACGCGAGTGCATACTCCTCGTTTCTGCGGACATGCATCCAGCGCAGGAACGTTACTCTTTTCAATTTGGCGCTTGCGAGGCTTACGCACCAACTGATTAATAGTTGTCATATATTTTGCTCCAACCCTACAAATAAGTAGACAGCTGGATATAGCCAGCTGTCGGAATCGCGGAATTCTAGTGATAAAACACTAGTGTGTCAAGTACTGAGAAACAACAGTCGTTACTCAACACCCTCTTCTACTGCTGCTGGCGCTGATTCTTCAGCCGCCGCAGATGCCAATTCAGCGCCAAACTGCTCACGACGACGGCGCTGACGTTCAGCATGATAGGCAAGCCCTGTACCCGCCGGGATTAAACGACCCACAATGACATTCTCTTTAAGGCCACGAAGGTCATCGACCTTGCCATTCACAGCCGCATCAGTCAGAACTCGCGTGGTCTCTTGGAATGATGCTGCAGAGATAAATGAGTCGGTCGCAAGCGAAGCTTTAGTAATACCCAGCAGCACAGAGTCATAAGTACAAACCAGCTTTCCTGCCGCTATCATACGATCATTTTCATCAAGCATACGTGAGCGCTCTACCTGCTCACCCTTGAGGAATTTAGTATCGCCAGCATTGGTAATTTCAACTCTGCGCAGCATCTGACGAACAATAACTTCGATGTGCTTGTCATTGATTTTCACCCCTTGCAGACGGTAAACATCCTGAACCTCATTCACAATGTAATTTGCCAGCGCGGCAATGCCACGCAGACGAAGAATATCGTGTGGGGCCGGAGGGCCTTCAGAGATAACTTCACCCTTCTCGACATGCTCACCCTCAAATACGGTGACATGACGCCACTTTGGAATGAGTTCTTCGTAAACATCCCCGTCATTCGGGGTAATCACCAAACGCTGCTTACCTTTGGTCTCTTTACCAAACGAAACCGTACCACTCACCTCGGCAAGTATTGCAGGCTCTTTTGGTTTGCGTGCCTCAAACAGATCGGCAACACGTGGTAGGCCACCGGTAATATCTCGCGTTTTAGATGACTCTTGGGGAATACGAGCCACAACATCACCAACGCCCACCTCGGAGCCATCCTCTAAGCCAATGATAGCGCCGGCGGGTAGGAAATAGTGGGCAGGAATATTGGTTCCTGCAATACAGAGATCATCTCCATTTTCATCAAGCAGCTTGACCATTGGCCGCAGGTCTTTAGCCGTACCACTACGCTGCTTTGGATCGATAATCACCAAGCTACTAAGGCCCGTCACATCATCAACTTCGCGGGAAACCGTGACGGACTCAATGAAGTCACTGAAACGAACGATACCGGCAACCTCAGTTACAATCGGATGCGTGTGTGGATCCCAGTTAGCGATGATCTGACCCGCCGCAACTTTAGCACCGTTTTCAACATTAAAGACAGCACCATAAGGTACTTTGTAGCGCTCCCGCTCACGACCATTAGCATCGAGAACAGCAACCTCACCGGAGCGAGATACCGCAACCATGTGACCCTTAATATGATTAACCGTCTTGATATTATGCAATCGAACGGTGCCGGCAGACTTGATTTCGACACTACTAATTGCAGCAGATCGTGAAGCGGCACCACCAATGTGGAATGTACGCATGGTAAGCTGGGTTCCCGGCTCACCGATGGATTGTGCAGCAATAACACCGACAGCCTCTCCACCATTCACCTTATGACCGCGCGCCAGGTCGCGACCATAACATGAAGCACAGATACCGAAGCGAGCTTCACAGGTAATTGCTGAGCGCACTTTGACCTGATCAATCGAGTTCTCTTCGAGAATTGCAACCCACGCCTCATCCAAAAGCGTGCCCGCAGGCGCAATCAGCTTTTTACCTCTGTTATTCATGACGTCTTCAGCGAGGACCCGCCCTAACACGCGCTCATGCAACGGCTCCACAACGTCACCACCTTCAATCAATGGTGTCATTATTAGGCCTCGCACAGTTCCACAATCATCTTCATTGACAACCATATCTTGAGCAATATCAACCAAGCGACGAGTCAAATAACCCGAGTTGGCCGTCTTAAGAGCGGTATCTGCCAACCCTTTCCGAGCACCATGAGTAGAGATAAAGTATTGTAGAACATCAAGCCCTTCGCGAAAGTTTGCGGTGATAGGTGTCTCAATGATTGAGCCATCTGGCTTTGCCATCAGTCCACGCATACCTGCCAACTGACGCAACTGCGCCGCGCTACCACGAGCCCCTGAATCCGCCATCATAAAGATAGGGTTAAATGAATCCTGGCGAACCGTATTTCCTTCACGATCAACCACCTCTTCACTAGAGAGTTTTTCCATCATGGCGCGTGAGACTTGGTCATTTGCATGGGACCAGATATCGATTACTTTATTGTAACGCTCACCATTAGTAACCAAGCCAGATGTGTACTGTGATTGAATCTCCTTTACCTGCGCCTCAGCAGTGGCCAGGATAGTCACCTTTTCATCCGGGATAATCATATCATCCGCACCAAATGAAGCACCTGCTCGCGTTGCATAGGTGAAGCCTGTGGACATGAGCTTATCCGCAAAAATAACCGTATCCTTCAAGCCAACATTTCGATAGCACTCATTGATCAAGTGTGAAATGGCCTTCTTCACTAACACCAAATTCACTAGCTCAAACCGAAGCCCCTTTGGAAGAATACCGGAAAGTAGCGCACGACCAACGGTCGTATCGTAGAGTTTGAAGGTACTGCTGCGGTTACCTTCCTCATCAATTTCGACCTCCCGAATACGCGCTTTTACCCGCGCATGCAGATCGACAACTTTAGATTCGTAAGCACGATGAACCTCATTAATGTCGGCAAACACCATCCCTTCGCCCTTCGCATTAATACGGTCACGAGACATATAGTAGAGTCCCAATACAATATCTTGTGAGGGCACAATAATCGGCTCACCGTTGGCGGGTGATAGTACGTTATTTGTCGACATCATCAGGGTGCGCGCTTCGAGCTGCGCCTCCAGAGAGAGTGGCACGTGGACAGCCATCTGATCGCCATCAAAGTCTGCGTTGTATGCCGCACAGACTAGAGGGTGTAAATTGATCGCTTTCCCTTCGACCAGTACCGGCTCAAATGCCTGGATACCAAGTCGGTGGAGTGTCGGTGCGCGATTAAGCATAACCGGGTGCTCGCGAATAACCTCCTCAAGGATATCCCAAACTTCAGGACCTTCCCGCTCAACCATTTTCTTAGCCGCTTTGATTGTAGTCGCAAGTCCACGACGCTCTAGCTTGCTAAAAATAAAAGGCTTGAAGAGTTCGAGTGCCATTTTCTTAGGCAATCCGCACTGATGAAGCTTAAGAAACGGCCCCACCACAATCACAGAGCGACCAGAGTAATCAACACGTTTCCCAAGCAAATTTTGACGGAAACGTCCTTGCTTCCCTTTGATCATGTCCGCAAGCGATTTGAGTGGGCGGCGATTGGTGCCGGTGATGGCACGACCGCGACGACCGTTATCCATTAAGGCATCGACCGACTCTTGAAGCATGCGCTTTTCATTGCGCACAATGATATCGGGTGCATTAAGATCAAGAAGACGCTTCAAACGGTTGTTACGGTTAATAACTCGTCGATAAAGGTCGTTAAGGTCAGATGTGGCAAAGCGGCCACCATCAAGAGGCACTAAGGGGCGCAACTCCGGAGGCAACACGGGCAGCACGGTCATTACCATCCACTCGGGACGGTTGCCGGATTCAAGAAATGCCTCGATAAGCTTTAAGCGTTTACCTAACTTTTTCAGTTTGGTTTCTGATGCGGTCGCTTCCATATCCTCGCGCAGCTTTGCTGACTCGGGCTTAAGGTCAATCGCCTTCAGAAGCTCAAAAACAGCCTCTGCACCCATACGAGCATCAAACTCATCGCCAAACTCTTCTATTGCGTCGAGAAAGCCTTCATCAGAAAGGAGCTGGCCACGCTCAAGCGTCGTCATCCCAGGCTCTACAACAACAAAAGCCTCAAAATAGAGTACGCGCTCTATATCGCGAAGGGTCATATCCAGAAGGAGACCCATTCGCGAAGGGAGTGATTTCAAAAACCAGATGTGGGCAACAGGGCTTGCCAACTGAATATGCCCCATACGGTCACGGCGCACCTTGGAGATGGTCACCTCCACTCCACATTTCTCACAAATAACACCACGGTGCTTCAGGCGTTTATATTTTCCGCACAGGCACTCAAAATCTTTTACCGGCCCAAAAATCTTGGCGCAGAACAGGCCATCACGCTCAGGCTTAAAGGTACGGTAGTTAATCGTTTCAGGCTTTTTCACTTCACCATAAGACCACGAGCGAATCTTTTCAGGTGATGCCAAACCAATACGGATTGCATCAAAGTCTTCCGACTGGTTCTGTTGTTTCAGAATTCTTAATAGATCTTTCAAGGATGTATCTCCTGCAGAACAGCACTTAAATTCTTTAGTTCAGTCGGTGAAGCATACTCACCGACTGGCGGGCGGCAAAGGAGAGTTACTCCTGCTCTAACTCAATATCAATACCCAAGGCCCGAATCTCTTTAAGCAAAACATTGAACGACTCTGGCATGCCTGGCTCCATACGATGATCGCCATCAACAATGTTTTTATACATTTTGGTACGACCATTAACATCATCTGATTTGACGGTAAGCATCTCTTGCAGAGTATAGGCCGCTCCATAAGCTTGCAGTGCCCACACCTCCATCTCACCAAATCGCTGACCACCGAATTGAGCCTTACCGCCCAATGGCTGCTGCGTTACGAGACTATATGGCCCTGTTGAGCGAGCATGCATTTTGTCATCAACCAAATGGTTAAGTTTTAGCATATACATGTAGCCGATGGTCACAGGACGATCAAAGGCATCACCGGTACACCCATCGATCAGCATTGTTTGACCATCTTCTGGCAAGCCTGCGAGGGATAACATCTCCTTTATCTCAGACTCGTTAGCCCCTTCAAACACGGGCGTTGCCATCGGCACCCCGCCTTTTAGGTTCTTAGCAAGCTCAATGACCTCGTCGTCAGACATGGCCGTAAATTCGCGTGACTGCTCATCATTAGTGTAAACCTTAGAGAGAAACTCACGAATCTCTTTAAGCATGGTCTCGCGCTGCGCCTGGAGCATTTCGGTCAGCTTTTTACCTAAGCCGCGCGCCGCCCAACCGAGGTGAGTTTCAAGAACCTGCCCCACATTCATACGTGACGGTACACCCAGTGGGTTTAGAACGATATCAACAGTTTCACCCTCAGCGGTATGCGGCATATCTTCAACTGGGATAATATTTGATATGACACCCTTGTTACCATGACGACCTGCCATCTTATCACCCGGCTGGATGCGACGTTTAACCGCCATATAAACCTTGACCATTTTAAGGACACCCGGTGCCAAGTCATCACCGGTCATGATCTTGCCACGTTTCTCTTCGTAGGCAGCATCCAACTCCAAGCGAAGCTCTTTTAATTGAGCCGACACTTTTTCGAGCTGCTCTGTCGCGGCATCATCTGAGAGGCGAATCTCAAACCATTTTTCACGGGGTATTTCAGCCAAATGATCCGCACTGATAACACCGCCGGACCTCAGACCCAGCAGGCCGCCTTTTACTTTCTGGCCCACTAGCATTTTTTCCACACGGGAGTACGCATCACCTTCAACAATGCGGTACTTGTCATTCAAATCTTTCTTCACCGAAGCGAGTTGCGTCTCTTGAATCTGAATCGCTCGACCATCAAGCTCAACACCATCACGAGTAAAGACTTGAACGTCAATAACGGTACCAATCGTGCCCGATGAAACTCGCAAAGAGGTATCCTTAACATCGGATGCCTTCTCACCAAAGATGGCTCGCAGTAGCTTCTCTTCTGGTGTCAGCTGAGTTTCGCCCTTCGGCGTTACCTTGCCGACCAGAATATCACCAGGCTTAACCTCTGCACCGATATAAACAATACCGGATTCATCAAGCTTTGAGAGTGCGCCTTCTCCAACATTTGGAATATCAGCGGAGATCTCTTCTGGCCCAAGCTTTGTGTCACGTGCAACACAGGTCAGCTCTTCGATATGAATTGTGGTGTAGCGATCCTCTTCAACTACGCGCTCTGAGATAAGAATTGAATCCTCAAAGTTATAGCCATTCCATGGCATGAACGCCACCAGCATATTTTGGCCAAGCGCCAATTCACCCAAATCAGTAGAGGGGCCGTCGGCTAACACATCACCTACCGCAATCTGATCACCCGACTTAACAAGCGGTCGCTGATTAACGCAGGTGTTTTGATTGGAGCGCACGTATTTGGTCAAGTTGTAGATATCAACCCCTGACTCACCAGCAACTGTCTCATCATCACTTACTCGCACCACGATACGCGCGGCATCCACGGAGTCAACAATACCGCCACGTTTAGCAACTGCGGTAACACCCGAGTCAGTGGCAACAACGCGCTCCATGCCCGTACCTACCAGCGGCTTATCAGCCCGAAGCGTAGGCACAGCCTGGCGTTGCATATTCGACCCCATCAATGCGCGGTTAGCATCATCATGCTCTAGGAAGGGGATAATTGACGCAGCAACAGAGACAATCTGCTTCGGTGAGACATCCATATACTGAACCCGGTCAGGGGTTAGCAATGCAAATTCATTCTCATGACGCGCTGAAACCAACTCATCAATCAGCAGATTGTTATCATCAACTTCGGCACTTGCCTGGGCAATGACAAAGTTAGACTCTTCAATTGCAGAGAGATAATCAATATCGTCCGTCACCTTACCATTAATAACTTTGCGGTAGGGTGTTTCGAGAAAGCCGTAATTATTGGTGCGCGCATAGACCGCAAGGGAGTTAATCAAACCAATGTTTGGACCCTCCGGTGTTTCGATAGGGCAGACTCGACCATAATGAGTTGGGTGCACATCACGCACCTCAAAGCCTGCACGCTCACGGGTCAGGCCACCCGGGCCGAGCGCCGATACTCGGCGCTTGTGTGTCACTTCAGAGAGGGGGTTGTTTTGATCCATAAACTGTGAAAGCTGACTCGAACCAAAGAACTCCTTAACCGCCGCAGAGACAGGCTTGGCATTGATCAGCTCTTGGGGCATCATGCTCTCAGTCTCTGAAAGGCTCAGGCGCTCCTTAACTGCACGCTCGACACGAACCAGACCTGCGCGAAATTGATTTTCAATCATCTCGCCAACACTACGAATACGACGGTTACCCAGGTGATCAATATCATCGACAACACCGCGACCATCACGAATACTGATCAAGGTCTTTAGGACATGGACAATATCATCCTTTGACAGCGTACCCGGCCCAACAATCTCTTCATAACCGACCCGGCGATTGAACTTCATACGACCAACAACTGAAAGGTCATAGCGGTCTTCATTGAAAAAGAGGTTTGTAAACAGGTTTTCAGCAGCGTCTTTGGTAGGCGGCTCACCCGGGCGCATCATTCGATAAATCTCAACCAACGCCTCTAGCGGCGTTGTCGTGGCATCGAGGCGCATTGTTTCTGAAATGTACGGACCGTGATCCAAGTCATTTATATAGAGTGAATTGATCTCAGCAACACCAGCATCCATCAACTTGGTGAGCAGCTCTTCTGTGATTTCATCATTAGCATTCGCCAACAGCTCGCCTGTCGACTCATCAATAATATTATTGGCAATCACTTTTCCGATCAAATACTCACGAGGAACATCTAACGCGGTCACTTTGTCATCAGCAAGCTGCTTAATAACACGAGTCGTAATCCGACGACCTTTTTCGACATATACCTTGTCGCCCGCCTTTATATCAAAAATCGCGGTCTCACCACGGAGGCGCTCAGGCACTAGATCGAGTGTAAACGTACCGTCTTTAACGACTCTGAAATAGTTATTATCAAAGAACATATCCAGAATCTGTTCATTATCAAACCCCAGCGCCCGCAGCATGATGGTTGCAGGCAGTTTACGCCGGCGATCTATACGAACAAAAACGTTGTCCTTTGGATCAAACTCAAACTCAAGCCAAGAGCCACGATATGGAATCACCACTGTGTTATACAGTAGCTTTCCTGACGAGTGGGTCTTCCCTTTGTCATGATCGAAAAACACACCGGGAGATCGGTGC
Organism: Chromatiales bacterium; assembly: GCA_026989455.1. Classification (GTDB taxonomy): domain Bacteria; phylum Pseudomonadota; class Gammaproteobacteria; order RBG-16-57-12; family RBG-16-57-12; genus JAFLJP01. The sequence continues at coordinate 26,502 of JALSJH010000105.1, forward strand.
AACTGAGAAACGATGACTCGCTCAGTACCATTGATTACAAACGTACCGGTATCTGTCATGAGTGGAATCTCACCCATGTAGATCTCCTGCTCCTTTACATCCTTGATAACCGTTGAACCGGCAGGAGCATCCTTATCATGGATAACCAAACGAACTTTTACTCGCAGAGGTGCTGAGTAGGTAGTACCTCGCAGCCGACACTCTTTCACATCAAAGGAAGGTTTCCCCAAGCGATAATCAGCGTACTCAAGGGCAGCATTACCCGAGTAACTCTTGATTGGAAAAATAGATTTAAATGCTGCATGCAAGCCGCGCTCATGTCGATCCGCCGCAGATATCCCAGCCTGCAAGAAATCACGATAAGAGTTTTTCTGGATTGCCAACAGATATGGCACACCTAGAATACTAGGGCGCTTACCAAAGTCCTTACGTATACGTTTCTTCTCAGTGAATGAGTAAGCCATCAAAGATCCTCAGCTAGTCACCTGACCTACATTAAATGCAGCCAGGCCGTAAACCCACTCCAGCCTAATTAAGACTGGAAAAACGGAAAGCACAAAAGGCCGGCAAGCCAATATCACTAGCCAACCAGCACATTCCATTCATTAAATATGTCCCATTTACAGAAACGAAAACTGTTTCAGAGGGAAAGTTGCGCACATAGTAACGCACCCTGCCTCAAATGGATATAGCCCACCGAAACAGAGTGCGAAAAAAGCTAAGTTACTTCAGCTCTACAGAAGCACCGGCCTCTTCCAGAACCTTCTTAACTTCTTCAGCTTCATCCTTAGAAACAGCTTCTTTAACTGCTTTAGGTGCACTTTCAGCAAGCGCTTTCGCTTCCTTCAAGCCAAGACCTGTGAGGCCACGAAGTGCTTTAATCACAGCAACCTTGTTAGCACCAAAGCTTGTCATAACAACATCAAACTCAGTCTGCTCAGCAGCAGCGCCCGCGCCTTCAGCAGGGGCGGCAACAGCAACGGCAGCAGCAGCGGCAGAAACACCAAACTTCTCTTCCATCGCTTCAACCAGCTCAACAACTTCCATTACTGACATACTAGCAATAGTTTCTAGGATATCGTCTTTAGATACGGCCATAATGTAAACTCCAAAAAAATTTCAAATCTGTTTATGCAATTAAAGACAAGGTCGTCTTTAAGCTGACTGCTTCTGATCGCGAACGGCGGCAACGCAACGAGTAACCTTGGTAGGAATCTCGTTCAGTGTACGCGCCAACTTCTCGACTGGCTGCAGCATGCATGACATCAGCATACTGATCGCCTGATCCTTGGTTGGCATCTTCGCGAGGCGACCAATTTCACCCGCATCCAGCATTTTACCACCAACGGAAACTAGGCGAACCACCAGCTTTTCGTTCTCTTTGGTAAAATCCGAGATGACTCGCGCCGCTGCGCCTGGATCCTCTTGCGAGAATGCCAGAACCAATGGACCCGTTAGACCTTCCTGCATGCACTCAAAATCAGTACCCTCTATGGCGCGACGCGCTAGAGAGTTTTTGATCACACGAAGGTAAACGCCCGCCTCACGTGATTTAACACGCAATTCAGTCATTTGGCCTACAGTCAGCCCTCGATACTCTGCTGCAACAGCAGAAAGTGCTGTTGCCGCAACCTCGCTTACTTCAGCTACAATAGCTTTTTTAGCTTCGATATTGAGAGCCATTAATTTACTCCTAGCAAGATCAGCCAACTCATCCTACGCAGCTAATCATTTGCTCTAATAGGCATCAAAAAGATACCCAACCTATACGGCGAGCAGACAGATATTCTGACTGGGCACACCATCTACGCAAGCTGGCTCTCGCCAATTAAACCCGAAGGTACCTACGGTCTTTGACGATCGTTACTCCATTAACGACCCAAAGTATTTTAAAAATCGGAACAACAGGGTAGCTTAAAGGTCGAGTGAAGCTTTTTCAACCAACACACCGGCACCCATAGTGGTAGAGAGCGTGATCTTTTTAAGATAAATCCCCTTGGCACTACTCGGCTTCATCTTCTGAAGGTCTGTTAGCAATGCGATCAGGTTTTCACGCAGAGCGGCGCCCTCAAATGAGACCTTGCCAATCGTGCAGTGGATGATGCCATTCTTATCAGTACGATAACGAACCTGGCCAGCCTTAGCGTTTTTAACCGCACCCGCAACATCCGGCGTAACCGTGCCAACTTTGGGGTTTGGCATTAGCCCACGCGGGCCAAGGATTTGTCCCAATTGACCGACAACACGCATCGCGTCTGGACTAGCGATGACAACATCGAAATCCATATTACCCTTCTTGATCTCATCTGCCAGATCATCGAAGCCAACAATATCAGCACCCGCTTCTTTTGCCGCATCAGCATTTGCGCCTTGGGCAAAGACCGCAACACGGACCACTTTACCCGTGCCATTCGGCAATACGGTTGAGCTGCGAACAACTTGGTCAGACTTACGAGAGTCCACGCCAAGGTTAACAGCAACATCAACTGACTCTACAAACTTCGCCGCTGGAACACTCTTGAGCAACTCAATTGCTTCGTCAATCCCGTAAAATGAACCCGCCTTAATTTTTTCATTGATCGCTTGCTTGCGTTTAGAAAGCTTGGCCATAATTTAAACTCCTTCCACTTCAATACCCATGGAGCGGGCAGTACCTGCAATTGTACGCACAGCCGCATCCATGTCAGCCGCCGTCAAATCAGGCTCTTTAGCTTTTGCGATCTCTTCTAACTGATCGCGTGTCACCGTACCAATTTTATCGCGATTAGGTACGCCTGAGCCACTTTTCACACCGAGCGCCTTTTTCAGCAAAAATGATGCTGGCGGCGTTTTGGTTTCAAAAGTAAAGCTGCGATCATTATATACAGTGATCACAACTGGGATAGGCATACCCGCTTCAAAGCTCTGAGTTTTTGCGTTAAACGCCTTACAAAACTCCATGATGTTAACACCATGCTGACCTAGTGCCGGCCCAACAGGTGGACTGGGATTTGCTTTTCCTGCAGCAACCTGCAGCTTGATATAACCGGTGACTTTCTTAGCCATGGATAACTCCTAAACGATGGGTACAAACGCTTCACAGCTCCCCGTAACAAAAACTTTTATCAGGCTTTTTCAACCTGACCAAAACCAAGCTCAACAGGTGTAGAGCGACCAAAAATTGTCACTTCAACACGCATACGAGACTTGTCGTAGTCAATCTCTTCAACAACACCATTAAAGTCATTGAATGGGCCGTCGGTGATACGCACAAGCTCACCCACCTCAAACAACACTTTGGGTCGCGGCTTCTCTGCACCCTCTTCCACCCGATGAAGAATCATCAGGGCCTCTTTTTCAGATATGGGAGTCGGGCGGTCACCCGTTCCACCGATAAAGCCCAATACGCGAGGCACCTCTTTCACCAAGTGCCAGCTGGCATCGTCCATATCCATCTGAATAAGCACATAGCCCGGGAAAAACTTGCGGTCACTTTTGCGCTTCTGCCCATCACGCATCTCAACCACTTCTTCAGTCGGCACAAGAACCTGGCCAAACTGATCTTCCAAACCTTTGCGTGCAATACGCTCTTCTATAGAGCGCTTAACCTGATTTTCGAAACCAGAAAAGGCATGCACAACATACCAACGCATAGCCATATTACTAGCCCCCTTGACCTGTTAGCAATTGAACTGCCCACAACAGGAACATATCCAAAAGCCACAGCATAATGCCAACAATAATAACCATCACCAACACAATACCGGTGGTTTGCACCGTCTCTTTCCGAGTAGGCCAAACGACCTTACGCACCTCGATGCGTGCCTCTTTCGCAAACATCAATGCAGCGCGCCCCTGAACAGATTGCGAAGCAACACCCAACGAGGCGACTGCAAACCCAACCATTCCAAGCACACGCATCCACAGCGCGGAGTCTTCAAACATATAAAAAACCGCAACCCCAGCAATAAACACCATTACTGCGAGCGCTAGCTTCAACTTATCTGCCATGATTTATAACCCAGTGTTATAAAAAGAAAATGGCAGGCCAGGAGGGAATCGAACCCCCAACCTGCGGTTTTGGAGACCGCTGCTCTGCCAATTGAGCTACTGGCCTAAAATTTTAGAAGCCAAGCAACGCTTGGCTTCCGGTCGTGAACCGTTGTTACTCAATAATCTTAGCAACAACGCCCGCACCAACTGTGCGACCACCTTCACGGATTGCAAAACGCAGGCCGTCTTCCATTGCGATGGGAGCGATCAGCGATACCGTCATCTGCACGTTATCACCTGGCATCACCATCTCTACACCCTCTGGCAGATCACACGCACCGGTTACATCCGTGGTACGGAAGTAAAACTGCGGACGATAGCCATTAAAGAATGGCGTATGTCGGCCACCCTCATCTTTGCTCAACACATAGACTTCTGCTTCAAACTTGGTGTGAGGATTGATTGAACCAGGCTGACAAAGCACTTGTCCGCGCTCAACATCTTCACGCTTGGTGCCGCGCAACAACAGACCAACATTGTCGCCTGCACGCCCTTCATCAAGCAGCTTGCGGAACATTTCAACACCAGTACAGATCGTTTTTACGGTCTCTTTGATGCCGACAATTTCAACTTCTTCACCTACCTTGATGATACCGCGCTCGATACGACCCGTTACCACGGTGCCGCGACCAGAGATCGAGAAAACATCCTCAACCGGCATCAGGAATGCACCATCAATAGCACGCTCAGGCTCTGGAATGTAGCTATCCATTGCTTCAACCAGCTTAATAATGGCCGGAACACCAATCTCAGATTGATCGCCTTCCAATGCCTTTAATGCAGAGCCGATAACAACCGGCGTATCGTCACCTGGGAAGTCGTACTTGTCGAGAAGCTCGCGAACTTCCATTTCAACCAGCTCAAGCAGCTCGTCATCATCTACCATGTCCGCTTTATTGAGGAACACAACAATATAAGGAACACCGACCTGACGTGAAAGCAGTATATGCTCACGGGTTTGCGGCATTGGACCATCGGCCGCCGAACATACCAGAATCGCACCATCCATCTGCGCGGCACCGGTGATCATGTTTTTCACATAGTCAGCATGGCCTGGGCAATCAACGTGCGCGTAGTGGCGCGAGTCTGATTCATATTCAACGTGCGCTGTGGCAATTGTAATACCACGGGCACGCTCTTCAGGTGCGCCATCTATCTGGTCATAAGCTTTAAACTCACCACCATGCGCCTCAGCCATACATTTGGTGATTGCCGCAGTCAGGGTGGTTTTACCGTGATCTACGTGACCGATAGTGCCAACATTAACATGCGGCTTGTTGCGTTCAAATTTTTCCTTGGACATCTGCGGACCCCCTAAGCTGAGTGAGTGAATGATAAATATTAAAAACTAAAACGTGGAGCCCATAACCGGAATTGAACCGGTGACCTCATCCTTACCAAGGATGTGCTCTACCGACTGAGCTATATGGGCCTAAATCTTTTTGAGCACAATCAAAAAATGGAGCGGATGGTGGGAATCGAACCCACGCCATCAGCTTGGAAGGCTGAGGTTCTACCATTGAACTACACCCGCAATTACCTGTACGCCCACCTAAAATATGGTGGAGGGGGAAGGATTCGAACCTTCGAAGGCTGAGCCAGCAGATTTACAGTCTGCCCCCTTTGGCCACTCGGGAACCCCTCCAAGTGCTGCGCATTCTGATCGAGATGATTCCACATGTCAACACCCAATATGTTAATTTGGCCTTTACCCCAGCGCGCTGCCGTCTAGCATGCTATAAAGTAACCACATATCAGCGCCCAAAACACCGAAACTGAGAGCAACTTTTCCATAAGAGATCCAGGGGAGACATTATCTGTGGCACATATTAAGAACCATGATCTGATCCAAAGCATTGCCGATGCCTTTCAGTATATCTCGTACTATCACCCCCAAGATTTCATCGATGCAATGCACAACGCCTACATCAGTGAGCAGTCACCCGCTGCGAAAGAGGCCATGGCACAAATCCTCATCAACTCGAAGATGTGCGCTGAGGGCAAGCGACCCATCTGCCAAGACACCGGGACCGCGGTTGTCTTTATAAAGGTCGGCATGAATGTCTCATGGGAAGGCGACCAATCGATTACTGATTTAATCAATGAAGGAGTTCGCCGTGCCTATACTAATACTAGCAACCCACTGCGTGCCTCTATCGTCTCACCGCCCACCGGCTCCCGCACAAACACCCATGACAACACGCCCGCTATTATTCACTACGAAGTGGTTACGGGCGACAGAGTTGAGGTTATCTGCGCGGCTAAGGGCGGTGGATCCGAGAATAAAGCCCGTTTCACCATATTAAACCCAACCGATAACCTGACCCGCTGGATTTTAGAGACGATACCCACGCTTGGCGCTGGCTGGTGCCCCCCTGGGGTTCTTGGTGTCGGCATTGGTGGCACCCCCGAAAAGGCGATGCTGATGGCAAAAGAGTCATTGATGGCCCCTATCGACATCCATGAGATACAAGCCAGGGGAGCACAAAATAAGATCGAGAAACTCAGGCTCGAACTGCATGAGAAAATAAATGATCTCGGCATTGGCGCACAGGGGCTTGGCGGCATAACCACGGTGCTCGATGTCAAAATTATGGAGTTCCCCTGCCATGCGGCATCACTCCCTGTCGCCATCATTCCAAACTGCGCCGCCACTCGCCACATCCACTTCACACTCAACGGCAGCGGCCCCGCAAAGCTGACACCACCCCGCCTGAGTGACTGGCCCACCATTAGCCATGCCAATGAAACGCATTCGCAGCACATCGACCTCAACACCCTCACCCACGAGCAGACAAAAAGCTGGCAACCTGGCGATTCATTACTGCTTTCAGGAACAATTTTAACTGCTCGTGATGCTGCCCACAAACGACTGGCAGAGCTGATAGCCGACGGATCTGGCACACCGGAAAGTGTCGACCTAGCCAATCGCTTTATCTATTATGTCGGCCCTGTTGATCCCATCAAAGGCGAGGCCGTCGGCCCAGCCGGACCGACCACATCGACACGCATGGATAAGTTTACCGATGTGATGCTCGATAACACCGGAATTCTTGGCATGATTGGAAAGGCGGAGCGCGGCCCCGATACCATCGCCTCAATCAAACGACATCAATCGGTCTATTTAATTGCAACAGGCGGCGCCGCTTATTTGATATCAAAGGCCATTCGTTCAGCCAAAGTTGTTGCCTTTGCTGAATTAGGCATGGAGGCGATTTATGAGTTTGAGGTGGTGGATATGCCAGTGACCGTGGCCGTTGATTCAACGGGTGCATCAATACACCAAAGCGGGCCAAGAGAGTGGAAGGTTAAGATAGAAGATATGAAAAGGCACCCAAAGTAGGCTCAGCGCACATCAACCGTCTCCTGCTGTGACTTCAGCGCTGCATCTCGCGCCAAAATCGCATCTTCTCTTGCGGAGTCATACCAGCGACGCTGCAACTTCAGCTCGGCTGATTTCAGATGGTCTTCTGCCAACTCCAACAGCTTGCTTTGCTGAGCATCAATACCCGATGTTTTTGCTGCTTGCACTGCTTGCCGAGCATCACTCATCTCTTGAATGGGTGCTGCCGCACACGCAAACAACATGAAAGAGCAGCAGAAAACCAATCCGCGAGTTGCGATATTTTTAGCTAAAAAAAGGTTTTTTTGCTTAAATATCACTACTAACACTCCCTTTACCCATAACAGTGTGTGGAAATTAGCACCCACCCACAAGGCTGTCAAGAGAGCATCCACCAGCCCATCGCTTGCAAGGGAAGCTCTGATCAAGTTTTATGCGAACCTATGATAGATACTTGGCAATCAAAACAAGCCACCCCCGAAATAACCGTTATCATTCCGGGCGTATAGATTTTACTTCAAATCGAGGCAAAATATGAAGCGCCGAGTAGTTACAAATAACTTAGAGAGAGATCAATGGCTGACATTTTAGTTCTATATTATAGCCGTCACGGTGCTACCGCAGAGTTGGCTCAGCATATTGCGCGGGGTGTTGATGACGTAGCGGAGATGAATGCACGAGTGCGCACCGTTCCAGCGGTGAGCACCGTTTGCGAAAAGAGCCAAGATGACATTCCGGGCTCAGGGCCACTTTATGTTGAAAAGCAGGACTTAATTGAGTGCCAGGGATTAATTCTCGGCGGCCCTACCCGTTTTGGAAATATGCCCGCCGCCATGAAATATTTTTTGGATGGAACTAGCGACCTGTGGCTAAACGGAGCGCTTGCGGGCAAGCCTGCCGCCCTCTTCACATCCAGTTCAACCCTACATGGCGGACAAGAGAGCACTCTGCTATCAATGATGTTGCCGCTCATGCATCACGGCATGGTTGTGGTCGGACTCCCGTTTAGTGAGGCGGACCTCAGAAACACCCGAAGCGGCGGGACACCCTATGGCGCTAGTCGGGTTACGGGGGCCGATGGAAAGCAACCACTCAGTGATGAAGAGCGCCGTCTTGCGGCGGCACTGGGCAAGCGAGTGGCGGCGATTGCCAAGCAACTTGCACTATAATTTACGCTTGACGCTCTTTTTCTAAAAATGATCGAACGAAAGGGATCGTCAATTTACGCTTTGCGGCCAGCGAAGCTTGGTCCAGACGGTCAAATAACTCAAAGAGCGTACTCATATTGCGTGGGGAGCGCTTAAGCAGATAGCTTAAAACCTCTTCTGGCAGTGCAAAACCCCGAAAAGTCGCCCGCTGCTGTAACGCATAGCCTTTCTGCTCATCGTCCAAGCATTGCAGATGATAGATCAACCCATGGGCCAAACGTGATGCCAAATCTGCCAAACAGAGACCCAGCGACAACGGTGGTGCATGGGCGGTAACCACTAGTCGACCGCCCTGCATCTGGATTCTGTTATAGAGATGAAAAATAGCCTCTTCCCACTCGGCACTGCCGACAATCGAGCCCACATCATCTAGGCAAACCAAGCTCATCGCTTCCAATCCTGAAAGGATTTCACAGGATAAATCAGCCGCTTTTTTTAATGGAAGATAAACTGTCGCGCCACCCGCCGAGCCTGCCTCATGACATAGCGCTTGCAGTAGATGGCTTTTACCTGAACCCTCCCCACCCCACAGAAAGATAAAGCCGGGCGCTGATTGTCGCGCCAACTTCATCAGCCCTTGCAGCGCCTCTTGGTTACCAGCGGGGTAGAAGTTCGCAAAACTCGCATTATCTTTTAATTGAACACCCAGGGTTAGCTGATCAGCCATTGAACTCATTAATCTCTACTGCCCATAAATACGGCTCTGCAGATAGCGCTCGTGCATATGCCGTAACACCACCATCAGCACTGCGGCTACCGGAAGTGCCAGCAAGATACCAAAGAAACCAAACAGCTGACCACCCGCCATCACCGCAAAAATAACCGCCACCGGATGCAAACCAATTCGATCACCTACCAGCTTCGGTGTTAAAACAAAGCTTTCCAGCAACTGCCCCACACCAAAAACAGCCACCACCGCCAGCAACACGCCAAACTCCTGGAACTGTAGATAAGCGGCTACCGTTGCCAAGCCCGCGCCAACAATAAAACCGAGGTAGGGGACAAAGCTAACCAGCCCAGCGATCACCCCGATCAATAGCGAAAACTCCAACCCCACCAACCACAAGCCCATGGAATAGACCGTCGCCAACGCTAACATCACCAGCAGCTGACCACGCAGAAAGGCGCTCAACACCACATCTGACTCAACGATCAGCTTTACCGTGTCACCCTCCCACGCACGGGGAATCAACTCACGCAAGCGACCAATAAAAAAGTCCCAATCTCGCAGCAGATAAAAAGTCACCACCGGGATCAAAATAAGGTTGGCCAACCACGCCAACATCATCAAGCCTGAGCTAAAAACAGAACCCACGAAAGCCTTGGCAAAACCACCCGCCTGTTGCCAGCGTTCAGCAATTAGGCTTTTAACGGCCGCCAAATTAAAGAGTTCAGGGTCAAGGCCCAGCTTTGCAACCACCGCCGGTACCCAGTGCTGCTGAAGATACTCCAGATAGTGCGGCAACTTAGCAAACAAGGTAACGATCTGCTGCTGTAATAGAGGCAAAAACACCAATATAACCAGAAGACAGGCCGACAAGATGCCAACAAAAACAGCCGAAACACCGGCCGCCCGAGGCACCCCACGCGCCTCCAAACGATCTACCAGTGGGTCACCCATATAGGCGAGAAATGCCGAAACAACAAACGGTGTCAATATGGGAGAGAAGAGGTAGAGCAAGCCACCCGCTGACAACAACGCCAAAAGTAATACCACCCGATCAATGCTACTCAATGGTGGGTGTTTATCTGGGGATGACATAATATGTAATACCTGATGTTAGTTGACTACTTCGGCCGTACCCGACTATGGGTTCAACTGATAATGCTGCTCAATTTCGCGCTCAAAGGGATCGCCACCACCCACTAAGGGGCGTAACTGCCGCCCCAAGGCCAACAACCGCTCAACCACCCCGCGCTCACCCAGCGCCTCCAGCTCAATCAGCAACGTCCCTTCTGAAGCCTCTTTAATAAAAACACTCTTAACAACATCGAGGCCAGAGAGATACTCAGTCACCCGCGCATACGCTGCCAAATCAGTCACACCGTGAATGCGCAGCAGAATCTTGTTTTTTTGATTAACATCCAAGTGCTGAGCAAAGCGCCCCCCCAACCGATCCAACAATAGATTGAGGCCCTCCTCAAGCCCTGCCTCTAATCCGGGCGACTCTTGGTAAACCACAGGGGATTGGTCATCACCTAGTAACTGCCACTGAACCCGCCAGATCGTCTCATTCAATTGCTGCAAACGACCCACCGCTACCTTATTCGGCTGGTAGCGCTTAGAGGCTTTAAAAATAGGCTCCTCAAATCCACCCAGAATATCACCTACCGCAATGCTTTGTTGATCCTGAAAATCGAGTAGCGGCAACCACAGTGGAATCCCGCGCTGCTGAGATATTTTCACCACTTGAGCCTGAAGATCCGGCAGCACCTCTCCCCCCAGAATGGTACGCTCACCCGATTGCTCTATCACCAACCACAATAGCAGTGCTGGGCGCTCCTTACCCCAAATGGGCAATGCCGCATCCATGAGCGCCTGATTCACCATCGATTCACCAAAGCGAACCCATAGCAGATAAGGTTCGGGTGGGGCTTCTGCTATATCAGCCTCGCCCTCCTCCCGCGCAACCTCATCTGAGCGATTGGATGATGCCCAACCAAGAGCCGCCGGGGCAGCTAACGAATCCTGATACTCGCGCCACGCTGGATTAACCTTAAATCGAAACTGCTGTGTAAAGCGAGAGACGTTGCGTGATAATGATTTAACCACATCGGGATCGAGCTGGCGCTGACCAACCACTTTAATTAAAACTTGTTGAAATGCCAACGGCAGCACACGGTCACGCTCACTGTCTGTTTGCCTTGCGACCGGCACCTCTGCCTCATAAAGCCCCTCTACGGTGGCCGCTTGCACTCCGCTGTAGAATAATCCACACCATAACAACGAAAAAAGGTAAAATAGTCGATTCATGAGGTGCACGCTAAGCAAGCTTGGCACGCAAGTCAAGCGATAGCACCCCATACAGGGTAATTCGCAGCCGTGGGAGCACCCCGCTCCCCTTGTAATCAAGCATTTTCAGGAGTCCTTGAGTGAACGACAAATCCACAGCCAATCCTTCTCTAAACTACCGCGATGCGGGTGTTGATATTGATGCGGGCAGCCGCCTAGTCGAGCGCATTAAACCGATTGTTGCAAAAACCCAACGCCCCGAGGTGATCGGTGGATTAGGTGGCTTCGGCGCGCTGTTTGAGATCCCACTGGATCGCTATAAAAAACCAGTTTTGGTCTCGGGTACCGATGGCGTTGGCACCAAGCTAAAGTTGGCGATGGAGATGAAAAAACACGACACCATCGGCATCGACCTTGTCGCCATGTGCGTTAACGACCTCATCGTTCAAGGTGCCGAGCCGCTCTTCTTCCTTGATTACTACGCCACCGGCAAACTTGATGTAGAGAATGGTGTCGACATCGTTAAAGGCATTGCAGAAGGGTGCCTACAGTCAGGTGCCGCGTTGATTGGTGGTGAGACCGCAGAGATGCCAGGCATGTACCAAGGCGAAGATTATGACCTGGCCGGTTTCTGCGTCGGTATTGTCGAAAAAGAGGCCGCCATTGATGGCAGCAAAGTTAAAGCGGGTGACACCTTAATAGGCATCGCCTCCAGCGGGCCTCACTCCAACGGTTACTCGCTGATACGCAAAATAATCGCCGTCAGCGGTGCCTCACTGAGCGATACCTTTGGCGACAGCACCCTTGGGGATGCACTCCTCACCCCGACACGCATCTATATCAAACCACTGTTAGCCCTGTTAAAAGAGGTCGAACTACACGCACTCTCTCACATCACCGGCGGTGGCTTGCTAGAGAACATTCCACGGGTTCTGCCGAAAAACTGTGCCGCAAAACTGAATGCTGATGCGCTAACACTACCCGCCATCTTTCAGTGGCTGCAAGAGCAGGGCAACATCGAACTGAGTGAGATGTATCGCACCTTCAACTGCGGAATCGGCATGGTCATTTGCCTCCCCGAAGAGCACGCCGATCAAGCAGTAGAGTTCCTCAATCAGCACGGCGAAAAAGCGTGGAAGCTGGGTGAAATCATCACCATAGAGGCAGGCACTGAGCAGGTCATTATCGAGTAATCAATATGAGCAGTGCAAAGCAAAAAATCGCAGTGGTTGTGCTCATTTCAGGGAGCGGCAGCAACCTGCAAGCGATTATTGATGCCACGCAGCGCGGTGATCTCGATATTGAGATTAAAGCCGTCATTAGCAATCGCCCCGACGCACAAGGCTTGCAGCGTGCGGCCAAGGCGGGCATACCCATAGAGACCCTTGACCATAAAACATTCGCCAGCCGCGCCGAGTTTGACCACGCACTGCAACAGCGTATCGACCGCTACCAGCCTGAGCTGCTGGTTCTGGCCGGTTTCATGCGTATTCTCACCACCGAGTTTGTGCGCCACTATCAAGGGCGACTCTTAAACATTCACCCCTCACTCCTCCCCAAATACCCCGGCCTCAACACTCACCAACGCGCCATCGAGACACAAGATAGCGAACACGGTGCCAGTGTCCACTTCGTCACCGAAGAGCTCGATGGCGGCCCCGTCATCATACAAGGCCGTGTGGCGATACATGCAGGCGATACACCCACACAACTGGCCAAGCGGGTATTGCACACCGAACACCACATCTACCCACAAGCGATTCAGTGGTTTAGCCAAGGGCGACTCCAGCTGGCGGACAACCGTGTTTTATTTGATCAAAAACCACGCCATCAGCCTTTTGTTTTCAAGGCTAACGACAAAGCGCAATTAGAAAAAGAAGAGTAATTGAGCATTCAACGGTTATGGGGATGGTTTGCTCGATTCTATCGCTGGTTGGCAGAAGCAAAACTGGTCATCATGTGCCTTCTTATCATCACTGCAGCGGTGATGCTGGGCTTTAAAGCATGGCCGTCCGAAAGCTCGATTCGATCATCCGGCTATGCACTCCAACTCATCGGTATGGTTTTTGCCATAGGAGGCTTACTTGGCATTCGAAAGCACTTTAAACAACCTTCATTGAAAATCCTTGTCGTTAGCTGGCTCAGGCGATTTCCAAAGTGGAAAATAAAGAAGATTCTTGGTGAGGGCGGCGTAACGCTGAAAAGTTGTACAGCAGATGGAGAGGGGGAGCTGTGGAAGCAAGATGACCCATCAAAATCCGTTCAAAAGCGAATTGATAACATCATTGAAAACCTGGAAACCATTAGAAATAAACAGCGCGACCACTCTAAATCAATAGATGATTTAAAGAGTAGTCACGAAGAGCTCAAGCAAGACATAACTGCACAAACAAAAAATATAGAAGATGGAATCAGGGCTGATATAGAGTTACTCCATACGAGCGATATTACAACATCTCTCGCTGGCCTAATTTTATTATTGGTGGGAATATCAATGAGTACACTGGCACCTGAACTATATACATGGCTCTATTAAACTGAGCACCTTTCATGAGAAATAGTTTTCGTTCCAGGCAGAGGCAAAAATAATCGAAAAACCGTGATTTACTTGAGTAAGTGAGGGCTTTTAGACCCCTTTAACACCGCTGGCGAATATACGGTGCAAGATGGCTTTAATCACTGATATTGCGCTTTAAATCGTTCAAAGCTCGGAAAACTCACCACGATAGAGGTGTCGGTATATTCGGCAACCCACCCCTCTTGGTTGGTAAAGAGTCGAATGCATTTGAACTCTGGTGACTCGCCCATATCGAACCAGTGCGGCATCCCTTTGGGGATGTTGATCAGGTCACCCGCTTCGCACATCAAACCAAATACCTGCCCTTTGGTATGAAGATAGAACAGCCCGCCCCCCTCAACAAAAAAACGCACTTCATGCTCGCTATGGGTATGTTCACCCAAAAACTGATTACGCAAAGTCACTTTTTCCGGATGATCGGCTCCTAAGCTGATGACATCCACCGACTGTAAGTGGTATCGCTTCATCAGGCGGTTCACCTCGCTGCGATAAGCGGTGATGACTTGCTCTTGGCTGGCACTCTGCGCTAATGGATGCTCTGTTCGCCACTGTTCAAACAGCACGCCGTACTGCCCCAGTTCAGCGCTAATTTGCAATGGGTCGTCAATGACCTGCGGTGATAAAGCACCTTGTTCCGGGGATATCGTCAATACGCTCATCACGCTCTCCAAAAATCAGTATTGCCATTATAACGTCTGAGAAAGCGCGACAGCAAAACAAAAAACCGCATAAAAAATTTGACATCAAACAACAATATCCTAAGATAGTAATCGATTACTATCTTTTGGTGGGAGCCTTATGCAGAGCACAAAAAAACATCTGAGCGCCGATCAACGCCGCAGCGTTACCGTTAAGGCGGTGATCGATTTAGCCGCAGAGCACAACCCAAGTAAAATCACCACGGCGGCAATTGCCAAGCATATGAATGTCACCCAAGGCGCTCTGTTTCGTCACTTCCCCTGCAAGGAGGCGATTTGGCAGGCGGTGATGGCGTGGGTGACTGATCATCTGCTAGCTCGGGTGGATAAGGCCGCCGCGAACGCCCCAACACCACTCGCGGCTTTAGAGGCGATGTTCGTCGCGCATATCGAGTTTGTCTCCCGCCACCCCGGCGTGCCACGCATGTTGTTTGGTGAGCTACAACATGCCACTGAAAGTGCCCCCAAACAGATGGTTCGCACCCTGTTGAAAAAGTATGCCCTGCGCTTGGCGGAGTGGATCGAAAAAGGAAAAGCCGCTGGTGAAATTGATCCTACGGTAAATTCTGCCGCCGCTTGCCAACTCTTCATTGGCGCAATTCAGGGCTTGGTTATGCAGTCACTTATCGCCGGGGAGAGTGGCACCATGCGCGACAAAGCCACCACTATTTTTGCCATATATCGCCGAGGCATCGAGGCCAAACCATGAAAAAACCACTGATAAATATCCGCACCGCCGCCTTAATATTGGTTTTGCTGCCACTACTTTTGGCTTTTGGTTATGTGGTCACCAACTCTGGGCCATTGGCACCCATACCGGTTACGGTACAAACGGTTGAGGAGCAATCGATCACTCCGGCTCTATTTGGAATCGGCACGGTGGAGGCACGCTACCGCTACCGGGTTGGCCCGATCATGACTGGCCGCCTGCTGTCACTCAATCGCGATGTAGGCGATAGCGTAGTGGCGGGAGAGGTGCTGGGCGAGATGGACCCGATCGATATGGATGATAAAATCGCCACCAACAACGCCGCAGTAAGACGTGCATCCGCGTCGATAACCGCTGCCGAAGCACGCGTTAACGACCTGTCTGCACGCACCGAATACTCCGAAGCGCAAGCAAAACGCTACAAACAGCTGGCCATTGAGCGCAATGTCAGCGCCGAAGTTGCGGAGGCAAAAGAGCAAGAGTATCAGGTGGCTCGAGCCGGACTAGCGGTTTCTCTGGCCACTTTGAATGCCGTTCAACAAGAGCTGGAGATGTTGCACTCAGAGCACCAAGGCTTACTACAACAGCGACGCAATCTACTGCTGATTTCTCCCGTGGACGGCATCATTACGGGTCGCCATATTGAGCCAGGCAGTACCGCTATGGCCGGTCAGACGGTAGTGGAAATCATTGACCCCGAAAGCATCTGGGTTAATGTACGTTTTAATCAACTTCACTCCAATGGTCTGGCAAAAGAGCTGCCTGCCATCATCGTATTACGCTCACGCGCCAACCAACCAGCCAGCGGGAAAGTGGCTCGCATCGAACTGTTAGCTGACGCGGTTACGGAAGAGACCTTAGCGAAAGTGGTTTTTGAGCAGCTACCCAACCCGCTCCCTCCCATCGGTGAATTAGCGGAAGTGACCGTTTCACTGCCTCAACTGGATGCCACTCCCGTGGTACCCAACGCCAGCATCAAACGACTAAAGGGTCAGACTGGGGTGTGGCGCGTAGCAGGGGATGGCTTGCAATTCACGCCGGTTGAAACCGGCACCTCCGACCTGGAGGGGCAAGTACAGATTACACAAGGGCTTGCCGCGGGCGACCAGATAGTGGTTTACAGCAAACAGGAGCTCACCACCCGCAGCCGTATCACCGTAGTAGATCAGCTGGTCGGTAACGGCTCATGATCAGTCTGGCCGCCCGCGATGTGTTGCACACTTGGGGGAAGTTTGTCTTCACCGGGGTGGGGTTAGGCCTGTTGATAGGCGTTACACTCACCATGGCGGGTGTCTACCGCGGCATGGTAGATGATGCCAAGGTGCTGCTAAACAACAGCGGTGCCGATATGTGGGTAGTACAAAAAAACACCCTCGGCCCCTACGCCGAACCCTCCAGCGTGCATGATGACATCTATCGCAGCATTTTAGCGGTGCCGGGTGTCGACCGTGCCGCCAATGTCACCTATCTCACCATGCAGGTACGCCAAGGTGAGCATGATGTAAGAGCGATGGTAGTGGGCATCATACCCAATAGCCCCGGTGAACCCAGCCACCTGCTGGCCGGGCGGCAAATTACCCGCAGCCATTACGAAGCGGTCGTGGATATTGCCACCGGCTTTAAACTGGGGCAGACCATTCGCATCCGCCGCCATAACTATACCGTTGTTGGCCTGACCCGGCGCATGGTCTCCTCTGGAGGTGACCCCATGGTATTCATCCCCCTCAGGGATGCACAGGAAGCACAATTTCTGAAAGATAACGACGCAATCATTAATGAGCGCAACCGCACCGCAGCCAACCCGGCTTTCAGCCACCCCGAGGTGCTGGATGCCGTCATCAACTCACAAAGCAGCAACCCTTTTGTTAACGCAGTACTGGTGCAGATAAAGCCCGGATTCAGCGCAGAAAAAGTGGCCGAGCCCATTCAGCGCTGGCAACGGCTGCAAGTCTATACCCGCGATCAAATGGAAGAGATTCTGGTTGCCAAGCTCATTGCCACTTCGTCCAAGCAGATCGCCATGTTCCTGGTTATCCTTGCCATTGTCAGCGCCGCCATTGTTGCCTTCATCATCTATACCCTGACTATGGGTAAGATACGAGAGATTGCCGTACTCAAACTAATCGGCACTCGCAACCGCACCATCGCGGGCATGATCATGCAGCAAGCAATTGGCTTAGGCGTAATCGGCTTTGTAGTTGGCAAAGTTTCTGCCACCCTGTGGGCACCGATGTTCCCCAAGTATGTACTCCTAGAGCCAGGAGATGCCCTGCGAGGATTTATTGCGATTGTCATTATCTGCATTCTGGCCAGCCTACTGGCCATCCGCGCCGCCCTCAAGGTTGACCCGGCTGAAGCGATTGGAGGCTAATATGGAAGAGAGTAAAGGTATTCTTATTGAAGGAATGCGCAAACGCTATGGTGAGGGAGATACCGCCGTTGATGCCCTCAAAGCGGTCAATATGCACGTCACACCAGGTGAAGTGGTTGGGCTGATTGGCCCATCAGGCTCCGGCAAGAGCACGCTACTCAAATGCTTGGGAGCTGTCATCGAACCGACCGCAGGCCGAATGACCTTGGGAAATAAGGTGATATATGACAACGGCTGGCAGATCAAAGACCTACGCGCCCTACGCCGTGACAATATCGGCTTTGTATTCCAAGCACCCTACCTGATCCCATTCCTCGATGTCACCGACAATGTCGCCCTACTCCCGATGCTGGCAGGCCACTCCAACGCCGAATCACGCAAACGGGCAGTAGCGTTACTGGAGGCACTGGATGTCGCACACCGTGCCAAAGCGATGCCCTCACAGCTCTCAGGCGGAGAGCAACAGCGTGTCGCCATAGCCCGTGCGTTGGTCAACCAGCCGCCGGTTATTCTCGCCGACGAACCCACCGCCCCACTAGACAGCGAACGAGCCCTCTCGGTGATTCGCATCCTCAACCAGATGGCCCAGCAATATCAAACCGCCGTTATTGTCGTCACCCACGATGAGAAAATCATCCCAACCTTCAAACGGATCTATCACATCCGTGATGGTGGCACCCATGAGGAGGCGGGTGAGGGACAGGCGTTAGGGTGAAATATCATACCGCCAAAGCTGAATAAGCTCACAACAGCTAGAAACATTGAAAACGCGCGCTGCAGAAGAGCTGTAAAGCGGTGGCTGAAAAAGCACCCGGCTGCTTGAGAGTGCGTGATTACGCTAAAGCCCACTGTCGAATCTCAAGCTATCTCTAGGCGATGGTCAATATAGGCTTCAATCCGCTCACGACTATTCCAATGGCATTGACTGAAAATGCTGATGGGGTTGAGTAGGCAAACAACGGTTGCTAACCTTACCCTTGTTGAACCATGCATAATTATGCATTGTGTCCCCCCAAAATTTCACAATTGGCTCCACCAGAGACGGTGGGGCTTTTTTGTTGAACCAACTGAGCAAGTCAGAATGTATAAGTGATGCTGCACTCGTTCCACAGTGTCATCAGATAGATATATGTTCGACATTTCACGGTCATAATCGTCGTTAACAATAGGTATGATTCAACATTCACAGTGAGATGTAAGAGATGCCTATTGATAGTAGATTCAAAAAGAGTGCGATTGCGTTAGCAATGGTTGCCGTAACTGCGTCAATGAGCGCATGCAACAGTTCTGACTCGCCAGTTACTTCAGAAGAGCAGCACTTTAATCGTGTTAGCAGCTTTCCGGTTTATCTAAACGGTGATGTCGCTGATAAGACGGTGGTTGAGATTGTTGCCGCTGCAGATGGGGGTAACACTCTGATCTATAGCGATGGCAAGATGGACAAGGTCGGCTTTGTTGATATCACCAATATTGCATCGCCTGTGGCCGCAGGTAGCGTAGATGTGGGGGGCGAACCGACCTCGGTCGCTGTTATCAACAACTATGCTCTTGTGGCAGTTAATACCTCTTTAGATTTCATCAATACCAGCGGCAACTTGGTGGTGATTGATGTCACCACAAAAACTGTTATTGAGACGATTGCCTTAGCAGGCCAGCCGGACGCTGTCGCTATATCACCCGATGGCCAGTACGCTGCGGTGGTGATCGAAAACGAGCGTGATGAAAATCTCGGCCTAGGCACTCCTCCACAAGCCCCGGTGGGCTTACTGCAAATTGTTAATCTCACCGGCACTCCCGCTGACTGGAGAGTTAGTCAGGTCAATTTGACAGGGCTTGCTGATCTCTATACGACTGACCCTGAGCCAGAGTATGTGGATATCAACGAAGATAATATTGCCGTTGTTACCCTGCAAGAGAATAACCATATCGTTCTAGTTGATCTGAGTGATGGCAGTATCGTTAAACATTTCAGTGCGGGTCAGGTAGATCTGAATAACATTGATATAAACAAGGATAGCTTGATCACCCCAACTGAAAACTTGTCGGCTGTTTTGCGCGAACCCGACGGGGTGAGCTGGATGGGCAACAATCACTTTTCCACCGCAAATGAAGGTGATTTAAGTGGCGGCAGCCGTGGTTTTACCATCTTCAATCGCGACGGAAATGTGGTCTATGAATCAGCTGAATCGCTTGAACATATCATTACTCGCCATGGCCATTTTCCCGATAAACGTGCTGGAAAAAAGGGCAATGAGCCAGAGAATGTTGAGTATGCTGTTTACGGTGGAAAGGAGTATCTGTTTGTTGGCTCCGAGCGTTCCAGTGTGGTGCTGGTTTATCGTATCAGCAATGATGCTGACCCTGAATTTATCCAGCTGTTGCCTTCGTCCGTAAAGCCAGAGGGTCTGTTAGCGATTCCCGAGCGTAACTTGTTCGTTGCTGCGGGTGAAAAGGATAGTCGCATCGACAAGATTCGTTCAGCACTGACGATCTATCAACTGCAACAGAGCGGTGCCAACTACCCCACCATTGTTTCTAACAATGACGACAATAATTTACCTGTTGGTTGGGGGGCGCTTTCTGGCCTGAGTATGGATTTACAAAACGACAACATTGCCTACACGGTTGCCGATAGCTTCTATGATTCGAGTCGAATTTTTGCGATTGATATTGCAAAAATGCCAGCACAAATCACCCGTGAGATCATCTTGAAAGATAGCAGTGGTGCGCTTGCATCTGTGGATGCCAGCCTGGTAAATGGTGACACCGAAATGACCGTTAACCTTGACCTAGAAGGCATCACCACCTCAGCTAATGGTGGGTTTTGGTTAGCTTCTGAGGGCAAGGGCACCTTCGGTGATACCGCTAAACCCTTCGAGTTCGAGAATATGCTACTGCGTATCTCTTCAACCGGTATTATCGAGCAGGTCGTTACCCTGCCAACAGAGACGGCAAATCGCCAATTACGCTTTGGTTTTGAAGGGGTGACAGCGGTCATGAATGGCGCAACTGAAATGCTCTATGTCGCCTTTCAGCGCACCTGGCGTGGCGATACTGCTGACCATGTTCGCATCGGCCAGTACAACACCGCCACGGGTGATTGGAAATTCTTCTACTACGCGCTGGATGCGGTTGAGTCTGTCTATGGTGGTTGGAGCGGCCTTTCTGATATCACATCACTTGGCAACGATGAATTTATGGTGATTGAACGTGACAACCAGGGTGGGCCTGATGCCGCCATCAAGCGACTCTATAAATTCTCCATCGCGGGTGTGACTCCGTTAACCGATAACGGTAGTGATACCGTTGCTTATCCAGTGCTCACTAAAACACAGGTCGATGACCTTATGGATGATTTGACTGCAACGGGAGGCCTAATTCTGGAAAAAGTTGAAGGGCTTGCGGTTACCGCTGATGGCACTGTGTTAGTGATCAACGATAACGATGGTGTTGATGACTCCAATGGTGAAACTCAACTGCTGCGTTTAAAGGGGTTGCTGTAAAAAGCGCATAGCGTATTACTTGGATCCGGACTCTCATTAGCCTTACAGTCAACCTAACCACCTACTGAAGTAAGTAGCCAGGCTCTACGCACTGTAAGTGCTGCTCAGGCTAATGCCAGTGACAGATCA
Source organism: Chromatiales bacterium (assembly GCA_026989455.1). Classification (GTDB taxonomy): domain Bacteria; phylum Pseudomonadota; class Gammaproteobacteria; order RBG-16-57-12; family RBG-16-57-12; genus JAFLJP01. The sequence continues at coordinate 48,026 of JALSJH010000105.1, forward strand.
GCAGCTCAATTTCTGCTTAAGGAAGCTCTGATTAAGTCTGGATGAATTTAGGCTGAGAGAAAGTTATTCTCATTTGCTCCGAAATGCGCAGCAATAGTTGTTCTATGGGTGCAGTTTTCGGAGCAAATGAGGGTGATTTCAGCCAGCATAAAACATTCATGACTTAATCAGAGGTTCCCTGAGGGGGAATCGATACAAGAACATGATCTTTAGCGACCACTCCAGATAATATATTTCACTCCAAGATCTGAGCAGATTTGACGACTCAGATCGCGCAACCGACTGCCTACACCCCCTACCAATACTTTTTTACGATACTTCGTACACCACACCATGTGGATATGGAGCTGAAATACCGAGTGACTTCCTCTTCTATACTCTTTCATACTTATGATGGTAACGACTCATGCTAAAAGCTGCCAGCTGAAGCTGGGGGTTTTAACCCTCCCAAGAGGAGACAATAAAAAACACTTCAAAGCTTCACTGAATAACCAATTTAGAGAAAAAGTGATTTTTTCGAATTGAATTTTATATGTGCTTGCCCTGTCAAAACGAGCTTTGGGTCAATGCTTAAAAAATACTGAAGTAAGTTAATCAGTCGTTTGCTGTTGGGGTACAATACGCCAAGCTAACATTGCGTGCCCATCGGAACCATTAGCTACGT
>JALSJH010000106.1 GCA_026989455.1 Chromatiales bacterium
CGAAAACATCGCACAACGCCGCCGCCCACCCCGCGCCAACAAAGCCAGCCAAACCCGAATCAGCCACAATAAAGCCAACACTCGCCGCACCAGTAAATAGAAGGAGATCTGACCGCCAACAGGGGTGTTATGCATTCCCACGCGGAGCGTGGGAACGAGCGATCTGCAGACCCTAATACAAGTGATCGTGTTGCCCTTTCCTGCGCTTTTCAGCAATACGCCACCACCAGTGGCACGCGCATTTCCGCTTCGCTCAGGCCACCGTGTTGGCCGATCATCTGGAGGTCGGCTTCACCCGGTAGGCGCTGGGTGAGGATGTAGTTCTCTTTCATCTCCAATACGAACTCCCCTACCCGATGTTTTAGCTCCGGGTGGGCTTGGCCTAGACCATACAGCCCTTGCGCAATGATCTGTTCGCCTTGATGGATAACCAGCGCGTGCCCTAGCTGCTGCTCTAGCAACGCTACAAAGCGTTTCTGTTGGCTGTTTTGTACGTAGCAGTAGGCGAGGCGGGGTTCGCCACACAGTGGGATTTGTAGGCACTCCATTATTTCTGGGTAATCATTAATCGAGAGACGGCTCTCTGGGGTGGTGTTGATGAAGCCGTGGTCGGCGGTGAGCAGCAGCAGCGTTTCGGTGCCTGCCAGTTGTTGTTGAAGCTTTTCGAAGCCTCGGCTCAGTTTGGCGAAGTGTTTGGCGAGCTGTTTGCTTTCTGTGCCATATTTGTGGGCCAGTGTGTCAAACTGCGGCCAATAGGCGTAGAGGTATTTAGCTTGCTCATTTTGCTGAACCACGTCTGCAATTTTATCGAAATAGTCATTGATGCCACGGTGCAAAACCAGTTCACTTTTCCCCAGTAGCGCGCTATTGAATTCTGACTCGCCCAGCCAGTCGGGCATCAGTGTGTAGCTGGCTCTATTTAGCTGATCTGAAAAGGGTTGGTGGTTAAAGAGTTGTTGGGGTGTCACGCCGTTGGCCGCAAAGCCGGTGCGATTACCGCGTATGGCAAAGGGCAGTACGGTCACCACGCTCCCCACTTCTCGCAGCCAGGTAAACCAACCCGTCAAACCATGTTGCTGGGGGGCGAGGCCGGTTAGAAACGTGGTGATGGAGGCGGCGGTGGTGGGGGGTGCTACGGCATCCAGAGCGCAGTGCAGCTGTTGCTGTAGTGCGCTGCCGTAGCCCTGGGTGGTGAGGTAGTCGTAACCGAGCCCATCCACTACCAGCAGCACTATATTTTTAGCGCCACTAACCTGTGCAGGGGTGAACGCCCGTAGCGCGGGGTATAGCCCCGGTTCGCCGCCACACCCTTGGCGAATGGAGCTGACAAGATTGACGATGGAGCCACCCTGGTAGTCAGGAATACGCATTAACAGTGCCTAGGAGCTTGTCCGAGAATAGAAGCCGTTTTGAGTCCATTTTTTCGTCATTTGAGGCAAATAGTTGTTCATATTTAACGAAAATGAGCGTAAAAATGGGCCAAAAGGGCTTTTCCGTAGTAGGCTCTCTACTCTCGGACAGGCTCCTAGGGCGGCGCAGCGTCACTTTGCTGGGGTTAATGTTTCTACACCACCCATATAGGGTTGTAGTGCTGTGGGGATATTGACGCTGCCATCAGCTTGTTGATAGTTTTCCAGAATGGCTACTAGGGTGCGGCCAACCGCCAAACCTGAACCATTGACGGTATGTAATAGCTCGGGTTTGCCGGTATCCGGGTTACGCCAGCGCGCTTTCATACGCCGCGCCTGAAAGGCTTCAAAATTTGAACATGAGGATATTTCGCGGTAGGCCTGCTGCCCAGGAAGCCACACTTCAAGGTCGTAGGTTTTAGTGGCGGAAAAGCCCATATCACCGGCACAGAGCACCATCTTGCGGTAGGGTAAGCCGAGTATTTGTAGTATCTTCTCGGCGTGACCTGTCAACGCTTCGAGTGCGTCATAAGAGTCTGCGGGGCGCACCATCTGCACCATCTCGACCTTCTCAAATTGGTGCTGACGAATCATGCCACGAGTGTCGCGCCCATAAGAGCCTGCCTCACTGCGAAAACAGGGGGTGTGGGCGGTGTAGCGCAGTGGCATTTGCGCCTCTTCGATAATCTCGCCGCGCACCATATTGGTTAGCGGTACTTCGGCGGTAGGGATCAGGTAGTAGCCGTGGTCATCACCGATATAGAAGAGGTCCTCTTCAAACTTGGGGAGCTGCCCTGTTCCTTTTAGGCTCTCACGGTTAACCAGATAGGGGACATAACACTCCACATAGCCGTGCTCGCCGGTATGTGTATCCAGCATCAGCTGAGTCAATGCGCGGTGCAGGCGGGCCAGTGGGCCAACGATGGTGGAGAAGCGTGAGCCGGTTAGTTTGGCGGCTGTTTCAAAATCAAGCCCCAGTTTTTCACCAAGATCAACGTGATCTTTGACCTCAAAATCAAATGATGTCGGCTCACCCCAGCGAGAGATTTCAACATTATCCTCTTCACTCAGCCCGGCGGGTACTGACTCATGGGGTAGATTGGGTAGCCCCAGCAGGATCTCATTCATCTCATCCTGAACTTCGCTAAGCTGCTGCTCTGCTGTTTTTAGTTTGTCGCCAAGGGAGGCGACCGCATCCAGCAGTGGCTGAGCATCTTCACCTTTGGCCTTGGCTTGGCCGATTAGTTTGGAGCGACTATTTCGCTCGGCTTGGAGTGTTTGAGTGGCCACCTGAATCGCTTTACGCTGGCTCTCCAGCTCGGCAATCCGGCTGGTTTGCAGTTGAAAACCGCGCACTTTCAGTTGTTGTGCGATACCGTCTAGCTCTGTTCGTAATAAATGCGGATCAAGCATATTTATCTTTCTCTATTGGATTGATGTGTCTACAGGACACAGGGTTTAAGGCGCGCCGTTTACATTAACCTGCCACCACACCAGATGACCGGGTTTTACCAGTGGCCCGAGATGCTCGATAGCTTTTTCAATCTTCTCGGGGGTGTCGAAAAACTCAACCACAATCGGCAGATCCAGCGACAGGTTGACTAGACTCCAGGTATGAATATCCCCCGAACCACCAAAGCCACTGATCCCGCGAAAGACGGTGACACCGCGTAACTTCTCCCAGTCGTGCAGGCGTTTCATTAGTGTGGAGAGCTGTGCCTCTCCCTCGCTCAGATAAAGTCGCACCATGGTAATGGTTTCGCCGTTCATAACTGCCTCCCCGCTATCATACCCACCCACGCCGCTGCGATACACAATATCACACTCAACAGCACATTCAGCATCGCTTTAGCCAACTCACCGCTCTCGATTAGCGCAATACTCTCGATGGAAAAGGTAGAGAAGGTGGTGAATGCACCCAGCAAACCCACCAGTAGTGCAGCTCGCCACTCTGGCGACAGCGCAGTGCGCTCTATCAGCCAAACATAGAGAAAACCCATCAGCAGTGACCCCAGAACATTCACCACCAAAGTGCCGTAGGGAAAACCACGCCCCATTTGGGCATAGACCCAACCGGAGACCCAAAAGCGCAGCAGTGCGCCGGTTGCGCCACCGACGGCAATAGCTATTATCTGGTTCATAGGGTGAGTATACCCGATCCTAGGTTGGGGTAAAAAAGAGAAATCAGTTAACCCGGATATTTTATAATTTTGCGCAAAAATCGTACAGAGTATTGCTTTCACAGGAGATATTTCCTGTGGAATCATCAGGCAAGCTAGATTGTGTATAATTTATGAATTATCGGGGTTAAGATCACAGCATGATCTATCAACTATTAAGAGTCAGCTTCTCTCTCCTGCCCATCATCATGGGGCTGTTTATTCTCTCGAACACGCTGCTTGATTTGAATGCCAGCCGTCAAGCTGCAAGCTGGCCTACCACTCAAGGGCAGATTAAAAGCTACGATGATGGCAGCATCATTAACTACAGTGGTGTAAACAGTGCCAGCATACAGTATCACTACCGTGTCAACGGGGTGCAATACCAGGGTCAGCGTGCGGCTTTTGGTGGTGGAAAAATAAGAGATACCCAGCAGCTGGAGTCACAGTCACTGACGGTTTACTACAACCCGATCAATCATAGTGAATCGGTGCTGTTTGTGGGGTTTCACTTCAGCTATTTGTTGCATGCCTTGATTGCGATTGCACTTATTTTGCTCGGCAAACATCTCTGGGGCCGGCTCAAATAGTCCGCAAAAAAAGGGGCGCAAGCCCCTTTATTGTTTAGTGGGATGAACGGTTACGGGGTGCTGCACTCCGCCCTGGCCGCCGCTCTCCTTGGCTCTGCCCTCTGCGCTGCTGTGCGGGCCTTCTTGTACTGTTTGTCGAGGCTGTTGAGACTTTATCTTTGGGTTCGAATCCTTCAATAATCTCACGTTCAAACTTACGGCCAATAACACGTTCGATAGCATTCAGCTGTTTTGACTCATCAATGCTGACCAGTGAAACGGCAAGGCCATTGGCACCGGCACGCCCGGTGCGGCCAATACGGTGCACATAATCTTCGGGCACTTGTGGCAGGTCAAAGTTAACCACATAGGGGAGCTGGTCGATGTCGATACCCCGAGCGGCAATGTCGGTGGCAACCAGCACGATAATATTGCCTTTTTTGAAGTTAGCCAGTGCGCGGGTACGTGCGCCCTGGCTCTTGTCACCGTGAATCGCTGCTGCTTGAATTCCGGCGCTATCCAGCTGTCGAGCCAGCCGGTTGGCACCGTGCTTGGTACGACTAAACACCAGCACCTGATGCCAGTTATTGGTTTTGATCAAGTGAATCAGCACATCACGTTTTTGTGATTTATCCACTGGGTGAATAACCTGTTTGATGTTGTCTGCGGTGCAGTTAGCAGCGGCCACCTCGACGTAAATAGGGTTATTGATCATCCCCTTCGCCAGCGCTTTGATCTCTTTGGAGAAAGTGGCAGAAAACATCAGGGTTTGACGCTTTACCGGTAGTAGTTTTTGAATACGGCGGATATCGTGGATGAAACCCATATCCAACATACGATCCGCCTCATCCAGCACCAAAACCTCCAGCTGATCAAAGTTGATGGCGCGTTGATTGTAAAGATCCATCAAGCGTCCCGGCGTGGCCACCAGCACATCTAATCCACCTTGTAATTTGGAGATTTGCGGGCCAACTTTCACCCCACCAAAGACTACCGCAGAGCGGATATTAAGGTAACGGCTATAGTTCTGCACGCTTTCAGCCACCTGGGCTGCCAGCTCCCGCGTGGGTGTGAGTACCAATGCACGCACCTGTTTGGCCGCTGGGCGTTTTCCCGCTGCCAGACGCTGCACCATAGGCAGTGTAAAGCTGGCCGTTTTACCGGTTCCGGTTTGTGCTGCCGCCATCACATCACGGTGGCTAAGTACCGCCGGAATCGCTTCCAGCTGAATCGGTGAGGGTTTTTCATAACCTTGTTCTGCAACTGCTTTTAGCAGCTCATCACACAGGCCGAGGGAAGAAAATGACATAGCGCGTATTCCTTGGATCAATTCAACAGGTTGTCCAGAAATATCGCTAGGGAATCTCTAATTAAGCATTCGTGACTCAAATCAGAGCTTCCCTAGTCGCGTTACTCTCGACTCGAATGCCGCGCAGTATACGCTAAATCGGGCCGGTATGGTGCGCACTCCATAGAAAAAAACCATTTCACCGGCTTCAAACATTACAAAAACGTAACTATTCAGCGTGTTTATATTTTGCCTCAAATCGAGGCATTTTCGCACACAGAGAGGGAGCATATAGGGAATATGTGACCGATTGAGTACGAAAATAACGAAGAGTTGGGGCAAAAGATGAATACGCTGAATAGATACACAAAAACAAAATGGGCGTGAAGCGTTGGAGTGACCCACTCAACACACCCATCCGTTTTACTCTTTAAAACGCCCTTTATTACAAGCGAAAGCGTGACACAATCGTTTGCAAATCACTGGCCAACTTCGCCAAGTCATCGGTTGCGGTCACTGTGTGCAGCGCAGTCTGTTCGGTGCTTTGAGAGACCTCGGTTACTTCTGTAACGTTTTGGGTGATCTCATCCGCAACCGCAGATTGCTCGGTTGCCGCCGTGGCAATTTGCTGGAAACGGCTTGAGAGGCTATCCACCACCGTCACAATCTCTTCCAGCGCACTGCCCGCCTTGGCAACCAACTCAACACCACTCTCCACCTCCTGCTTACCGACACTCATGGAGTGAACCGCCGACTCCGTACCGCTCTGAATATTTTTGATCATATCGGCGATCTCTTGGGTTGCCACCGTAGTGCGACTGGCCAGTGAGCGTACTTCATCAGCGACCACCGCAAAACCGCGCCCCTGCTCACCCGCTCTGGCCGCCTCAATGGCGGCATTCAGTGCCAGCAGGTTGGTTTGGTTGGCAATATCCTCGATCACCGAAACAATCTGACCAATCTGATCGGAGTGCTTGGCCAGCTCACCCACATTGTCAGCGGTATCTTGAACTGCACTGGAGATGCGCGACATGCCGTCAATGCTTTGCCGAACAATATCACCACCTGAAGTGGCCGCCTGGGAGGCCTGTTCCGCTGCCTGAGCCGCCTCGCTGGTATTGTTGCAAACCTCGGTAGAAGTAGCCCCCAGCTCATTAATCGCCGCAGAGACACTGTCCATCTGTCGGCTCTGACTCTCGGCACCGCTGGCCATTTCACGTGATGAGACGGCAATCTGCTCCGTAGAAGAGGCCAGCTGCTCGGCAGAGTCCGATATTTTCCCTACCATCTGGTTGAGGTTAGCCGCCATACCGTTGAGTGATGTCGAAAGGCTGCCGATCTCATCATCGCTGCGCACCTCTAACCGCACACTCAAGTCTCCATCAGCAATGGCATTGGCCGCATTGGTTACCTCTTGTACCGGGCCAATAATCATTTTACTGGTCAACAGATAGAAGACCGCAAAGGCAAACAGTGACATCAACAACATACCCACCACCGCCCAGAAGATATAGGTGGATTTCTTTTCGGCCATCTGCACAAAACGAGTCGTTAGGCCATCGCTCAACGTGAATAGGGTATTGGATCCCGCAAGCACATCCTGCTTTGCCATTGCGAACTCATCCGAACCGGTTGTTGCATTTTTTAGGCGATCAACCGCATCAACAAAGCGTGCCAACTCGGTCTCTATAACAGAGATTTTGCTTAGCACCTCACTATCGTCACTCCCGCCGTAATAGGCCATTTTACTCAGTGTGAAATCAGTAGGGTACTCGCCTCCGTTCTTCATCGCCTGTAGTGTTTGAGTGAAAATGGTCAGTGCCGCGTCATATCCCGCCAGATCCAGCGTTAAGCGCTCTTTTCCCAGTGCAGCGTCATTGGAGTAGTGAAGAACAAAGCGCCGGATACCCAACAGCTCTCCCATCTCAACCGGGGTGCCAAGTAGCTGGGTATGGCAATCGGCACAGGCGGCCACAGTGGCTCTATCCGGTGTATAAAAGTTGAGATAGAGTTGGCCGTTTTTCACCACATCTTTGAAGTAGAGATCGGCACCGTTTTGATTCAATTCTACAAAGGCATCGCGATCTATCTGATCGCGCAAACGCTTCTCGGGATTGACCGGGTTGTCGCTGATAATTTCAACTGAAATAGCACTTTTTTCTGAAAAGCGCTCACTCACCATACGTGCAAAGGTGGCGGGGAAGGGAATTGCCTCACCATCCGGGTGCATGGAGAGAGAGAGTCCCATTGATTTGGCTGGACCTATCACACTGGAGGTATAAACAGTACGCATCTGCGTAATGTACTCATCCAGCTTTTGAACTTCTAAGGTTGCCGTTTGCAGGCTGCTTTTCGCTAGAATATAGCCCAAAACATCTTTGCCCATCGCCTGGCTCAACATACGCTGTTTGCCCGCTGCATTCACCACTTCTGAATCGTGCTTACTGTTTGCTAACGAAGTGAAAACAACGACACTGCAAAGTATCAGTAATACGCCAAAAAAAATGGAAAGCATCAAACCTTTTTGCTTGAGATTAAGGCTTTTCATGCAGCCTCCTGAGTAAGTTAAAGTCCATGTAATATCCCATCTCAACCCCGTAATAAGGAGCCAACAAAAAACCGTGTCGCCCGAGATGCAACTATAGTAACGGCTAATATGTTTTTAGCTTTATTTTGGTATAGAGATTTATTAACATTACAAAATCAGACCATCACACGCTCTCGGCATTTTTTAGGCACAAAAAAACCCGCCGCAGCGGGTTTCTTCATCAGAACAGTATAGCTGTTATCTCTTCTTCGGCGCATAGAGGTCAGTACAACTCCCCTCGGCCATTTCTGCGGCGAAGTTAAGGGTTTCAGAGAGCGTGGGGTGTGGGTGGATTGTCAGGGCAATATCTTCCACATCCGCACCCATCTCCAGGGCGAGTACCGCTTCTGCAATTAACTCACCCGCATTGGTACCCACAATAGCCGCGCCGATTATTTTGTGATGCTCATCAAACAGCAGCTTGGTTAGCCCTTCATCACGGCCAATAGAGAGTGAGCGCCCTGAAGCGGCCCAAGGGAAAGCACCTTTGGTATATTGAATCCCCTCTTTTTTGCACTCCTCTTCGGTTTTACCCATCCACGCCACTTCTGGATCGGTGTAGGCAACCGATGGAATGGTGCGCGCATCAAAGAATGATTTTTCACCGGCAATGTTTTGTGCCGCTACTTTTCCTTCATGGGTCGCTTTGTGAGCCAGCATCGGTTGACCCACCACATCTCCAATGGCAAAGATGTGATCGACATTGGTGCGCTGCTGTTTATCAACCTCGATAAAGCCCCACTCATTGACGGCCACACCCGCTTTTTCGGCATCAATCAGCTTGCCATTGGGTGTGCGGCCAATGGCCACTAACACCCCATCAAAGGTATCGGTTGATGGCGCATTTTTACCCTCAAAGGTGCAGACCAGACCGGCTTTAGTCGGCTCGATGGCGGAGACTTTGGTGTTGGTATAGATGTTCTCATAACGTTTTTTAATACGGCGTTCCAGTGGCCGCACGATGTCACGATCCACACCCGGAATAAGCCCCGCAGAGAGCTCAACCACGGTCACCTTTGAGCCTAACGCATCGTATACGGTGGCCATTTCCAAACCAATAATACCGCCACCGACCACCAGCAGGCGCTTGGGAATCGATTTAATCTCCAGCGCATCGGTAGAGTCCATGACACGGGGGTCATCCCAAGGGATAAAGGGTAACTTGGTCACCCGGGAGCCTGCTGCAATAATGCAGCTTTGAAAGCCAATGGTCTGCTTGCTACCATCGGCGGCTTCTACCTCAAGGGTATTGGCTGAGGTGAACTTGCCGTAGCCGTGTACAATCTTCACCTTGCGCTGTTTAGCCAGACCTTTCAGACCGCCGGTCAGTTTACTGACAATCGAATTTTTATAACCGCGTAGCTGCTGCAAATCCACCTCGGGCTTGTTGAATTTAACCCCGACATGTTCAAACTCTTCCGCTTCATTGATCACCTGCGCGGTGTGCAACAACGCTTTGGAGGGGATGCAGCCGACATTCAGGCAGACACCACCAATGCTTTCGTAACGCTCAATCAGCACTACCTGCTTACCTAGATCGGCGGCGCGAAAAGCGGCGGTGTAGCCCCCCGGCCCAGAGCCTAGTACTACCACTTCAGTCGTGATATCGACATCACCCGCAAAATTAGCCGCTACGGGGGGTGGCGTGGCGGCAGTTTGCACCGTTTCAGACACTGCTGCTGTGGGAGCTGCCGCATCCGCTTCCAGCATAATTAGTGCACTCCCTTTGGAGACATTGTCACCGATATTCACCAGAATCTCTCTCACCACCCCCCCTTGCGAGGCGGGAATCTCCATGGAGGCTTTATCCGACTCCACCGTGATCAGTGACTGCTCATCTGTAATGGTGTCACCCACGTTGATCAAAACCTCAATCACTTCAACCGTGTCAAAGTCACCAATATCGGGAACATTTATTTCTATTAGGTTGCTCATGGATTTCCCCTCATCACAACAACAGGCGGCGCGTATCGGACAATACACGGCTAAGGAAAGTGGTAAAACGAGCACCATCCGCGCCATCAATAACGCGATGGTCATACGAGAGCGACAGCGGCAACATCAAGCGAGGTTCAAACGCTTTACCATTCCAGACTGGTTGCATCTTCGAGCGAGAGACACCCAAAATAGCCACCTCAGGTGCATTGACGATAGGTGTGAATTGAGTCCCCCCAATGCCACCGAGGCTAGAGATGGTAATTGAACCACCTTGCATATCGGAGGGCTTGAGTTTTTTATCACGCGCCTTAACGCTGATTTCACCCAACTCAACCGCCAGCTCGACAATGCTCTTGTGATCCACATCCCGCACCACCGGCACCACTAATCCATCAGGTGTATCAATAGCGATACCCACACTAAAGTAGCTCTTCATAATCAGGTTTTCACCACTGGCATCCAGTGATGAGTTGAAGCGTGGGAACTGTTTCATGGCCGAGACCAGTGCCTTCATCAGAAACACCAGCGGTGTGATACGAATCCCTCTCTCTTTATAGTCAGCTGCCAGCTCCTTACGAAATGCCTCCATGTCGGTGACATCCGCCTCATCAAACTGCGTGACATGGGGAATCGTGACCCAGTTACGGTGCAAAAACTGACCGGTCAGTTTATTAATTTTAGAGAGCGGCTGAGACTCAACCGTACCCCATTGACTGAAGTCGATCTCCGGCATCGGCGCAACCCCTAGGCCGCCTCCTGCTGGCTGGCTCATGGCGCGTTTTACAAAACCCTGTACATCCTGTTTGAGGATGCGGCCTTTACGCCCGGTGCCATCAACACGCCCCAGATCTACCCCCAGCTCGCGGGCAAACTTTCGCACCGAGGGTGAGGCGTAAGCTTTTGAAAAGCTCACTTCATCAATTTTTGCGGTTGGCGAGGGTCGAGCGGGTGCTGGCGCTGCTTTTGCGATGGGTGCCGTAGCGGTTGATTCCGTTGTTTTTACAACGGGTGTCGTTTCAGCTTCAGTCGTTTTAGCGGATGTTGATACAGCACTTGGCTCTAAAACAATCAGCGGACTCCCTTCAGCCACCCGGTCTCCCAAAGCGACCTTGATCTCTTTGATCACCCCCGCTTCAGGACAAGGGATCTCCATGGAGGCTTTATCTGACTCTACAGAAATCAACGAATCGTCAGCGGCTACGGTATCACCGACCGAGACCAGAATCTCAATAACTTCAACATCTGCGAAGTCACCAATATCAGGAACAAGTATCTCTTTACTCATGATCTTCCTTCTCTCCGCTTAATTATACAGAGGGTTTGGTTTTTCTGAATCAAGTCCGTACTTGGCAATCGCCTCTTCTACCTTTTTGGCCGGAAGTTTCCCTTCATCCGCCAGTGCTTTAAGTGCCGCAAGTACTACGCTGAAACTGTCCACTTCAAAGTGACGACGCAGGTTGGCGCGAATATCCGAACGGCCAAAGCCATCTGTACCCAGCACCACATACTCTCCTGGCACCCATTTGCGAATCTGATCCGCATAGTTGCGAATATAATCCGTTGCCGCAATAAAGGGGCCTTCACGCCCTTGCAGACACTGGGCAACATAGGGTACGCGCTGCTCTTTACTTGGGTTCAATCGGTTCCAACGCTCACAATCTTCACCTTGGCGGCTCAATTCGTTAAAACTGGTGGCACTCAAGATGTCAGACTCAACACCCCAATCTTCCTTCAACATCTCCGATGCCTTGATCACTTCACGGAAGATGGTGCCGGAACCCATCAACTGAACCTTAAGCTTCTTGTTGCCGCCTTTGCGGAACTCATACATCCCTTTGATGATCCCCTCTTCAACACCTTCAGGCATTGCAGGCATTGTGTAGTTCTCATTCATGGTGGTGACGTAGTAGAAAACATTCTCCTGCTCACCATACATGCGACGCAAACCGTCATGAATAATCACCGCCAGTTCATAGCCATAGGTTGGGTCATAGCTGACACAGTTAGGAATAGTGCCCGCCTGAACCAAGCCGTGACCATCCTGATGCTGAAGCCCTTCACCCGACAGTGTGGTACGACCCGCTGTGGCTCCAATCAGGAAGCCACGCGCCTGCATATCACCTGCCGCCCACGCTAGGTCGCCAATACGCTGGAAACCAAACATGGAGTAGTAGATGTAGAATGGCACCATGTTGACGTTATGATTAGCATACGAGGTGGCCGCTGCAATCCAGGAAGACATGGCACCCGCTTCATTTATGCCCTCTTCCAAGATCTGTCCCGACTTGTCCTCTTTATAGAACATAATCTCATCTTTATCCTGTGGGGTGTAAAGCTGCCCCACCGAAGAGTAGATACCCAGCTGGCGGAACATCCCCTCCATGCCGAAGGTACGCGCCTCATCGGGAACAATCGGCACCACGTACTTGCCCATCTTCTTGTCACGGCACAACAGCGTCAGCAGACGCACATAGACCATGGTGGTGGACATCTCTTTTTCACCTGAACCCTTCAACAGTACATCGAAAGTCTCCAGCGGTGGCACCGCCAGGGGTGCAGCATTTTGATTGCGCTGTGGCAGGTAGCCACCCAGCTCTTTTCGGCGGGCATGCATGTACTGCATCTCGGGGCTATCTGCCTCAGGCACATAATATTTACCCGCTGCGGCATCTTCATCGTTCAGTGGGATATTAAAGCGGTCGCGCACATAGACCATCTCGTCAGCTGCCAGCTTTTTCTGTGAGTGAGTACGGTTTTGTGCTTCACCCGCCGCCCCCATGCCATAACCCTTCACGGTATGTGCCAACACCACGGTGGGTTGGTCAGCGGTATTCATGGCGTTATGGTAAGCCGCATACACTTTGTGAGGATCATGTCCGCCACGATTCAAGCGCCAAATATCGTCATCCGACATTTTGGAAACCATCTCCAGCAGCTCTGGATATTTGCCAAAGAAGTGCTCTCGAACATACGCACCATCTTTCGCCTTGTAGTTTTGCAAATCACCATCCACACACTCCATCATGCGTTTTTGTAGCAAGCCGTTGGTATCTTTCGCCAACAGTGGATCCCAATAAGAGCCCCACAACACCTTAACCACATTCCAGCCCGCCCCCCGGAACATCGCCTCCAGCTCCTGAACGATCTTACCGTTACCCCGCACCGGCCCATCGAGCCGCTGCAAGTTACAGTTAATCACCCAGGCTAAATTATCCAGATTCTCCCGTGAGGCCAGTGAGATGGCACCCAGTGACTCAGGCTCATCGCACTCGCCATCACCCAGAAAGGCCCAGACTTTGCGCTGCTGGGTATTGGCAATGCCACGATCCTGCAAATATTTCATGAAGCGTGCCTGATAGATCGACATGATCGGCCCCAGCCCCATGGAGACGGTGGGGAATTGCCAGAAATCCGGCATCAAATAGGGGTGCGGGTAAGAGGGCAAGCCTTTGCCATCCACCTCTTGGCGGAAATTATCCAACTGCTCTTCCGTCAAGCGCCCCTCCAGAAATGCGCGGGCGTAGGTGCCCGGTGACGCATGTCCCTGTGAGTAGATCAGATCACCACCGTGCTCATGGCTGGGTGCCCGCCAGAAGTGGTTGAAACCTACGTCATACAGCACCGCAGAAGAGGCAAAAGAGGCGATATGCCCGCCCAACTCAGAAGCCTTGCGGTTTGCCTTGACCACCATGGCAATCGCATTCCAGCGAATAAAGGAGCGAATTCGATCCTCAATCGCCTGATCACCCGGAATGGGCGCTTCCATATGGGTTGGAATGGTATTCACGTAAGCGGTATTCGCAGAGTAGGGAAGATTTGCCCCCGAGCGACGCGCCTTATCAATCATCTGCTCCAGCAGGAAATGGGCACGTTCGACCCCTTCGGTCTCAATAACCGCTTCCAAGGCTTCCAACCACTCCTGGGTTTCAACTGCATCGATATCGGGGATCTGTGATTGCTGAGACATATGCTCCAACCTCTCATTATTGATTCAAACCGCCGCCCTTACTCAGGGACAACAGTGGCATAGCGGGCTATCACCACGCATTTTATATAGAGTGTAAAAGTGCGCTATGATCAGGGTTTTCCGTCATAAGGTCAAGCGCAGCACACTGTTTACAATCGAATAAAAATATCATATCTCTTTAATTTACATGGTGTTACAAAACTATCCCACTATTTAGTGACACCATCATTCAGTAAGCTGCCCTGTAAAACCCGGGGCAAAACAGCTAAAGAACCTCTCTGCCAAGCCGATCCTTCACCTAGATCAAAAGCCTCTATCGACAAGAATAGTAAACGCAGATAATGCGAACGAGATCTTACTTTGTAATGCGCAAACAGATAGGTGGTATAAGCGTATGGTGCAGACAGAACATCTACAGCCCGGCATGAGATTGCGTAGTGATGTTCGCGATGGCAGTGGCCGCTTGCTGGCCAAAGCAGATACCGTGCTAACGGCCCAGCACATAAAAGTATTCAAAACCTGGGGCATTACTGAGGTGTGCATTAACGATTGCCCTATCGAAGAGGAACAGCCACAACGGAGCGTCACACCATCCACAGAAGCGGCGATTAAACGTGCCCACGAAATTGCCGATGAGCTGTTCAGCCTAACTAATTTGCAACACCCCGCCATGCAACAGTTGTTCGATATTAGTGTGCAGCATATCGCTGTCGAGCTGAATAACGGAAAAAAGCGTGATCAGCATGTATGACATTGACGCGCTCATCTCCCAGACCGCTACACTGGCAACACCGCCCACAACATATTATCAACTGAACAGCGCGATCAACAACCCCAACTCAAGCCTGAAAGATATTGGCGACATCATCAACCAGGATGCCTCTCTCACTGCGCAGTTATTACGCATTGCCAATAGCGCATTTTTCAGTTTTCCGGCAGAAATTACCACCGTAGCGCAAGCCATTACCATTGTTGGGATACAGCAATTACGTGAACTCACCTTAGCCTGCACGGTGCTCAGGGCGTTCCCATCCATCCCTAATGACGACTTCAACATAAACGGTTTTTGGCAACACAGCCTAGGTGTTGCGGTAGCTTCACGGGTTATTGCCAGCCTGCGCAAGGAGTCTAATGTTGAGCGTTATTACGTGCTGGGTCTTCTGCATGACATTGGCCGCATCATCATCTGCCTAGGTGACCCTGGTGGGGCTCGTAAGCTCCTGCAAACGACTCATCAATCCAAACGACTGTTGCACGAAACGGAGCTTGCCCTGTGGCAGGTTGACCACGGTGAGATTGGTGCCCGTTTTTTAGCGCACTGGCACCTCCCCCCTTCGATCCATCAGCCCATTCACCACCATCATCATCCCGAAAGTGCTGAGCACTATCAGGATGAGTGTGCCACACTTCACATGGCAGATATCATTGCCCATGCACTGCAACTGGGAAATAGCGGTGAAAAACGCATCGCCCCACTCTCCGATATTGCCTGGCAACGGCTTGGCATCACCTTGGAGCAACTGCCCGAGATGACAGAGCAGGTCAAATTGCAGTACCACGAATCAATCCAACTATTTAAGAGCACTCTGCACTCGTGAAACCCTCAACCACAATTCCAGATGATGACTTGCAACAGTGGCACGAGCTGACGCTGGAGCTACTAACCTCCTTGGGAAGCATGTACGGCTCATCTAGGCAGAACCGGGATGTCGGCGCAATACTCGCTACCAGCCTGAGTTACATACAACGTACCATCAATTTTGAGAGTCTGGCCATTCTCACCATTGATGAAGAGGATGCCTCATTCAACCTCACCCATTGCAAGCCTGACGAGCACCACAAGCCGCTGCAACAGCAGGTTGATCGATTAATTGAAAGTGGCCAGTTTGCTTGGGCTATCCAGCAAAACCGCCCGGTCACCATTGAGTCTGAAAAAAAGGATAAGCCTTTTATTCTGCATGTTCTCACCACAAAAACTCGCGTGAGAGGTATGTTTATCGGTGTGAGCGAGATACCCTTTGAACAACTCTCGGCGACTCGTCTAAGCCTGCTCTCTGTAATTTTGCACAATTGCGCCTCAGCACTAGAAAGTGCAACTCTCTACAACCTAATTCAACAACAAAACCGCACCCTGACAAATGCAGTTGACCAACGCACTCAAGAGCTCGAATACCGACTTGGCCACGACCCGCTTACCGGACTGGCAAACCGAATGCTGTTTCAGGATCGAGTGGAACAAGCGATCAGCAATGCCCGCCGTCACAAAAGCAAGCTGGCGGTTTTACTGCTCGATATCGACCTGTTTAGCCGAATCAATGAGAGCATGGGACACAGTGCCGGTGATGAGCTGTTAAAAGCGGTTGCCAACCGGCTCAATAACACACTGCGAAATAGCGATTCCATTGGCAGACCCACCGATGAGAAAAATAACATCAGCATCTCTCGCTTAGGGGGTGATGAGTTCAGTATATTGATTATCGACCTTGAGGATGTTGACAACATTATCAACATTATTCGAAGAATATTTGAAGTCATCTCAACACCCTTTTCGCTACAGGGCCAAGAGGTGCTTATAACATTGAGCATCGGCATTTCACTCTTCCCCACCGACAGTGAAGAGACCGGTACGCTACTGCAAAAGGCGGATGTTGCCATGCATCATGCAAAAGAGGAGGGGCGCAACAACTACCAATTTTACTCTGAAGAGATCAACAGCCTCAGCTATCAACATTTGATCATTGAGAGTCAGTTGCGCCATGCCATCGAAAACCATGAATTCAAACTCTTCTACCAGCCAAAAATTGATATAAAAACGCAGTCGATTACTGGTGCCGAAGCCCTTATCCGCTGGATCAAAAGTGATGGAACCATCGTCCCACCGAACGATTTCATCTCCATAGCAGAACACTCCGGGCAGATCATTAAAATAGGTGAGTGGGTACTTCAAGAAGCATGCAGACAAGCCAAAGAGTGGTTAGAGTTGGGGTTCGAACAAAAGATTGCCGTCAACATATCGGCTCAACAGTTCAAAGAGAGCTTATTGATAGAGAAGATAAAAAATGCGCTTAGCCAAAGCCAGCTTCCACCCGCACTACTCGAGCTAGAGATCACCGAAAGCACCATCATGGAAAATAGCACTCGCTGTATCGACACCCTTCAAGCCATTCACCAGCTGGGGATTACCCTCTCAATTGATGACTTTGGTGTCGGGTATTCATCCCTGAGCTACCTCAAGCGCTTCCCCATCGACACACTAAAAATTGACCGCTCTTTCGTAAAAGATATTGAACATGACAAGAGTGATGCCGCCATTGTCACCGCTATTATCGCCCTTGCCCACAGCCTTCATCTTAATGTGGTTGCTGAAGGGGTGGAAGAGGTCGTACAAGCTCGATTCCTTCGCACCTTGCGCTGTGAAATGATCCAGGGATTCCTCTACAGCAAACCAGTACCGCCTGATGAGTATCTTGCGTTGTTAACGATACCGATTAAAAAGCACTAACAAGGATGCAACTTATGTGGATTAATAAAAAAGGGCCCTAAAAGGCCCTTTTTTAATCTAAAAACCACCGTCAAATCAATCGTTGTTATGCATACCCAATACCGCATTATCGGCGGCTTCAGTTTTCTTTTTAGCGGCATCATTACGACGGTCTTCCAGTGCTTGTAAATATTCCGGTGTAATATCCCCCGTTACATACTCACCATTAAAGCAGGAGATGTCGAAACGCTTGATGGTTGGATTTCCCTGGCGCACGGATTCGATAAGGTCTTCAATATCTTGGTAGACCAGCCAATCCGCACCAATCTCTTTGCAAATTCCATCATCATCACGACCGTGCCCTATCAACTCATTGACGCTGGGCATGTCGATCCCATAGACATTAGCATGACGAACCGGGGGCGCTGCGGAGGCAAAATAGACTTTACGGGCACCGGCCTCACGAGCCATCTGGATAATCTGTTTAGAGGTAGTGCCTCGCACAATGGAGTCATCGACCAATAGCACTACCTTATCTTTAAACTCCAGATCGATGGCATTGAGCTTTTGACGAACCGATTTTACTCGTTGGCTCTGCCCCGGCATGATGAAAGTTCGACCGATGTAGCGATTTTTAATAAAACCTTCACGGTACTTTATACCCATCTTGTTCGCCAGCTGGAGTGCGGTAGTACGGCTGGTATCCGGAATGGGGATCACCACGTCAATATCGTGTTCGGGGAGTACCCGCATGATTTTATTTGCCAGCAGATCACCCATGCGCAGGCGCGCTTTATAGACTGAAATGCCATCAATAATTGAATCAGGACGTGCAAAGTAGACGTGCTCAAAAATACACGGCGCATACTGCGGATTGCGTGCACACTGTTTGGTATACATCTGCCCCTCTAGGCTAATAAAAACAGCCTCGCCGGGTGCCAAATCACGAATAACTTCAAAGCCTAAAGAGTCAATCGCCACACTTTCAGAGGCGACAATATATTCTGTACCCTCATCCTTTTTACGTTGACCAAAAATTGCGGGGCGAATACCGGAGGGATCCCGAAACCCGACGATACCGTAGTTCGGGATGATCGCTACCGCAGCGTAGCCTCCTTGGCAACGGCGATGAACACCGGCAACCGCTTCAAAAACATCGTTATGGTCGATGCTTAATTTACCTTGGCGCTGTAACTCGTGGGCGAACACATTCAGTAAGATTTCGGAATCGGAGTTGGTATTGATATGGCGCAGATCTTCTCGAAAGATGTCATCTTTTAACTGAGCCGCATTGGTAAGGTTACCGTTGTGTGCCAGCGCGATACCGTAAGGAGAGTTAACATAAAAAGGCTGCGCCTCGGCACTGGTGAAGCTGCCCGCCGTTGGATAACGCACATGCCCTATTCCCATATTACCCGTTAGGCGCAGCATGTGGCGGGTATGAAAGACATCGCGAACCAGACCATTGGACTTCCGCAAATTGAAATGGCCTTTATCACAGGTCACCATCCCCGCGGCATCCTGCCCACGGTGCTGTAGTACCGTCAATCCGTCATAGATCAATTGGTTGACATTGCCTTGACCCACAATACCGATAATCCCGCACATAAACAGACCTCAATTACAGAGCTTGAAACATAAAAACAGTTAGCCCGGATAGAAATTACCGGGCTAGTTATAATGGATATATTGTGCAATGCCACTGGGCAGATAATCTTTGGATATAAACGCCAGTTGCTCAAAATAGGTTAGAAAAACAGATTGTTGCCACCAGGGATCTTCAGGCAGTGTTGTCATACTGGCCAGTACCACTAATACCGTCACCACTAACACACCACGCAGTACCCCAAAAATCACCCCGATCATACGGTCGGTACCACTCAAGCCGGTGACTTTAACTAATTTAACAACAAAGAAATTGAGTATCGCCACTGCAAATAGTGTCACAACAAATAACGCCACAACCGCAATAATCAGACGCAGTGAGGGTGTTTCGACAATACCTTCCAGCAGCTGTGATGCCGACTGTGACAGATAAAAACTTGCGGCAACCGCAGCAACCAGGCCCGCCAGTGAGAGTGACTCGCGAACAAAGCCTCGAACAAGGCTGATGGTGACTGAGATCCCCAGCACTACCAATATTACAATATCAATCCAGATCATAAGGCCCAGTCTAAAAAATCATCCACTCGAATTAAGTGGCACATTCTACCACTCATCTGCGACGCATACATCAAGGAAGCTCTCTGATTAAGTCTGGGTGAATTTAGGCTGAGAGGGAAACAAGGGCAATTTCAGCCAGCATAAGGCATTCATGACTTGATCAAGTTTTTTAACGATGGCGGATAACTAAACCATCCAGTGCCAACTTCTCTTGAAGGCTCTCTTTAACCACTTGTGCCTGTTCTTGTTTTATCTCGGGCCCGACCCTTACCCGATAAACAGTCTCAGCGCCCTCTGCTCGTTCAACAAAAGTGCTAAAACCGTGACCACGCAGTTTATCTCGCAGTGCAAGCGCGTTCGCTTGACTTGAGAAGCTGCCCACCTGTACAACCCAACCGGAAACAGCAGCAGCTCTCTCCACTGGAGGCGCTATTTGTGGCTCAGCAGGAGGGGGAGGCGTGATGGGTTGTGGCTTCGCTACCGGCGCTACATCTGGAGGAGGAGCAACCACCTCTTCATCTTTTGCGGGCAGCACAATGTCGAGCAGTGATGTTGATGTTGCTGCCGGTTTTTCACTCTCCTGAATAACGCGCCGCTGCACCGTATCAGCTTGGGCTGGCAATGCCTTAATCTCCAGCGGTATAATTTCGGTCTTTGCTAGGTAGTCCGGTTTTTCAGGGATATTGCTGCCGGTAATTCTCTTTTCGCCACTTTCGCTAAGGATCATCGGCAGTACAATCACGGCTATCGAGAGTATAATAACAGCGCCAACAATACGTTGTTTGGTACGATTATTTTCCATTGCTGTTTATTATCCTGTCATTAGAAGCTGCCGTCATCTCGTTCAGAGCGACAGCAATGGTAAAGAAGGAACCAAATACGACAATCTGGTCGGCTGGCCCGGCATCTTTCAACGCTTGTTGATATGCCAGCTCAACCGTTGCAAGCTGATGAATGCGTTTAATGCCCTGCTCTTCCAGTAGCGGGAGAAGTTGTGCTGCTGTTGCGGCACGTGGTTGCTCCAAATCACCAATATACCACTCATCAATTAAGGGGTGAATAATCTGAATAACCTCATCAATCGCCTTATCACCCATCATTGCAAACACGGCTCTAGTTTTACCCAAGCATTCGATGCTCTGAAGGTTTATTTTGAGCTGTTCTACGGCGTGGGGATTGTGCCCCACATCAAGAATTTGGCGCAGTGGTGTCGAAATAATCTGAAAACGCCCCGCCACCTGTGCATCAAGCAGACCGGCACGCAGCTCAGTCTGAGCGATGGGCAGTTGTTGGTTAAGAGACTCCAGCACCATCAATACGCCAGCGGCATTTTTCAGCTGAAACTCGCCCCGCATGGCAGGCATGGGTAAGCTCTCTCGCTTGCGATGGGGTGATTGCCAGCGCCAGCCTGAGCCGGTCGTTTCGTATTGATAGCTCTGTTCAAGGGTGTAGAGTTGCGCGCCAATTTTATTGGCATGTGCCAGCAGTGAATCGGGCGGATTGGCGCTTGCAAACACCACGGGCCGTCCCTTTCGCATAATACCGGCCTTCTCAAAACCGATACTTTCAATGTCTGAGCCCAGCCACTCCTCATGGTCAATACCAATATTGGTAATCAGCGCGATATCCGCATCGATAATATTAACCGCATCAAGTCGACCACCGAGCCCCACCTCAAGAATAACCACATCCAGCGGGGTGCGATTGAAAATATCCAACGCCGCCAGCGTACCGAATTCAAAATAGCTCAGGGAGATTTCACCCCGTGCCCGGTTCACCCGTTCGAAAGCATCACAGAGTATTTGGTCATCCACTTCATGACCATGGAGCTTTATGCGTTCGTTATATTTCAGCAGATGGGGGGAGGTATAGTTGCCAACACGATAACCCGCAGCCCGCAGAATGGCATCAAGCAGGGCAACGGACGAACCTTTGCCGTTGGTTCCACCCACGGTGATAACCCGGTATGCCGGGCGCTCACGACAGAGCCGCTGATAGACCTGGCCAACACGTTCAAGACCTAACTCAATCTCACTGGGATGAAACTGCTCTTGCCACGCTAACCATTGCTGAAGAGTTTCAAATCCCATGGTAAAGAGGTTCAGCGCGCACCTTGAGAGGTCTCTGAATAGTTTGTCAGTAGTGAGAGGGAATTAGCTAGGCGATCACGCAACTGGTGACGATGGATAATCATATCCAGCCCCCCGTGCTCCAACAGGAACTCACTACGCTGAAACCCTTCAGGGAGTGTCTGACGTACTGTCTGCTCAATAACACGCGGCCCGGCAAAACCAATCAGCGCCTTGGGTTCAGCAACATTCAGATCACCCAGCATGGCAAAGCTGGCCGATACACCCCCCATGGTCGGGTCGGTCATCACGGAGACAAAGGGGGTGCCTTGTTCACGCATTTTAGCTAATACCGCTGATGTTTTCGCCATTTGCATAAGAGAGAAGAGTGCCTCTTGCATGCGCGCTCCCCCTGAGGCGGAGAAACAGACAAAAGGAATGTTATTTTCCAGCGCGACGTTGGCTGCACGGGTAAATTTCTCACCGACCACGGAACCCATAGATCCCCCCATAAAGGAGAAGTCAAAAGCTGCGGATACAATGGGAAGCCCTTTCAGGGTGCCCCGCATAACAATCATCGCATCCTTTTCACCCGATGATTTCTGATACTGACTAATGCGATCCTTATATTTTTTACTGTCTTTAAACTTCAAAACATCCACAGGAGACATATCGGCAGCAATCTCTTCACGCCCCGCCTCATCTAAAAAAACCTCTAAGCGGGTACGACCGGTCAGGCGCATATGATGGTCGCATTTGGGGCAGACATTCAGGCTGCGTTCCAACTCCGGACGGTAGAGCACATCATCGCACTCACCACATTTAACCCAGACCCCTTCGGGGATGCCTTTTTTACCACCCGATTCAGTACGAATTTTAGAAGGTATAAGATTCTTCAACCAACTCATGGTATTTATCCTGTTTAGTTAGGGATGCTCTGATCAAGCGCACCGCGAATACTAGAGAGCATCGCCACGATATTTGCGGTGATCAATGCCGGATTACCGGCACCCTCTTCAATTTTCTTCACAATAGCACTACCCACAATAATGGCATCCGCCTCTTTTCCAATGGCAACTGCCGTTTCAGCATCCCGAATGCCAAATCCAACACCCAGCGGTAAATCAGTCACCTGGCGGATGCTCTTAAGCTTTTCAGCCGCCCCTTCAACATCCAAATGACCCGCACCGGTCACCCCTTTTAAGGAGACATAATAGACAAAACCACTGGCATTCGAAACCAGGGAAGCGATACGTGCGGCGGTGCTGGTCGGTGCAATCAGAAAGATAGGGTCAACCCCCTGCTCTCTGAGTAACGGGATGCACTCACCCCCCTCTTCGGGTGGCATATCCACCGTGAGTACACCATCCACACCCGCATTTGCCGCCGCAGAGGCAAACTCCGCATAACCCATCGCCTCGATCGGATTGAGGTAGCCCATTAATATTACCGGGGTTCTCTTATCCTGCATACGAAACGCTTTAACCATCTCAAACACATCACGCAGTGAGACGTTATGCTCTAACGCCCGCTCAGCAGCCTTTTGAATCACCGGGCCATCGGCCATTGGGTCAGAGAAAGGCACTCCCAGCTCAATAATGTTTGCCCCCGCTTCAACCATCGCGTGCATAAGTGGCACGGTGAGTTCCGGCGTGTAATCGCCTGCGGTGATATAGGGTATCAACGCCTTGCGGTTGTTACTTTTCAATCGCTCAAAGGTTGCAGCAATACGGCTCATAGCTGAACTCCCTTAAAATTCGATGCCGTCGCGGGTTGCGACAGTGTGGATATCTTTATCGCCGCGCCCGGAGAGGTTAACAATAATGTTTTTATCTTTTGACATGGTTTTTGCTAGTTTCATGGCATAAGCCAGTGCGTGGCTGGACTCCAATGCAGGCAAGATACCTTCAATTTGGGTCAAAGCATAAAATGCCGCCATCGCCTCATCATCGCTGATCGCCACATAGTGAGCGCGACCAACATCCTTCAACCAGGCATGCTCAGGGCCAACACCCGGATAGTCGAGGCCAGCTGAGATTGAGTGAGTGTGCGAAATTTGGCCATTCTCATCTTCCATCAGGTAGGTGCGGTTACCGTGCAATACCCCCGGCACCCCGGCACAAAGTGGTGCGGCGTGGTTACCGGTTTCCAAGCCATCACCCGCTGCCTCAACCCCATACATTTCGACACTCTCATCGCGCATAAAGGGGTAGAATAATCCCATTGCATTGGAACCACCGCCAACACAAGCCACCAATGCATCGGGCAGACGAGCCGTTTTTTCAATACACTGTGCGCGCGCTTCGCGGCCAATAATAGACTGAAAGTCACGCACCATGGCAGGGTAAGGGTGAGGCCCGGCCACTGTGCCAATAATGTAGAAGGTGTCATCAATATGAGTCACCCAATCACGCATCGCCTCGTTCAAGGCATCTTTCAAGGTTTTTGTGCCAGACTCAACCGGGATAACCGTTGCACCCAACAGCTTCATACGGTAGACATTTTGCGCTTGGCGCTCCACATCAACCGCACCCATATAAACCACACACTCAAGCCCCAGACGAGCTGCAACCGTTGCGGTCGCCACCCCGTGTTGTCCAGCACCCGTCTCGGCAATAATACGGGTTTTGCCCATACGCTTGGCCAGTAGTGCTTGGCCAATGGTATTGTTTATCTTGTGAGCTCCGGTGTGGTTAAGGTCTTCACGCTTAAGATAGATCTGCGCACCTCCCAGCTGCTGAGACCACCGCTCTGCATGGTAGAGTGGCGAGGGGCGACCGACGTAGTCCTGAAAATCCTTATCCAGCTCTTTAATAAACTCAGGATCGTGCTGGTACTTTTCATACGCAATACGCAACTCATCCAGTGCCGCCATCAGGGTTTCAGCGACAAACAAGCCACCATACACACCAAAGTG
Source organism: Chromatiales bacterium (assembly GCA_026989455.1). Classification (GTDB taxonomy): domain Bacteria; phylum Pseudomonadota; class Gammaproteobacteria; order RBG-16-57-12; family RBG-16-57-12; genus JAFLJP01. The sequence continues at coordinate 24,548 of JALSJH010000106.1, forward strand.
GCCTTTGCTATCCGGGAGATCAGGCAACTCAGCCCAGCTCTTTACACAATCAGACACGTTTTACCTCGTTGATAAAGGCTGCAATTTTTGCAGCGTCTTTGATTCCTTTGCTCGCCTCAACCCCGCCACTTACATCCACTGCGTAGGGGGAAGCTTGTTCAATGGCACCCGCCACATTAGCGGCATCTAGGCCACCGGCCAAAACAATGGGTTTTTGCATTTTATCGGGAATACGCCCCCAGTCAAAGGTGGTTCCGGTGCCGCCGGGTACACCGGGCTGGTAACTATCCAGTAACAGCGCCTTGGCATTTTCATAGCGCAGCACCCATGACTCAAGAGAGAGCCCCTCACGCATCCGAACCGCCTTCATGTAGGGCTTATCAAACTGCTCGCAATATTCGGCAGACTCGTCACCATGAAACTGCAACAGATCGAGTGATACCCTTTGTATAACATCCTCGACAAAATCTTTATCCGCATCAACAAACAACCCCACGCTGCTGACAAAGGGTGGCAGTGCCGCGACGATATTTGCCGCCTGCTGAATACCGACGGCACGGGGGCTGGGGGCATAAAACACTAAACCGATCGCATCGGCACCTAACGCTGCCACAGCCAGAGCATCTTCAATGCGAGTAATACCACATATTTTAACGCGAGTTGTCATATTATCCTATCGATCTACCAAACCAGCGAGCTATTTTCCACTCTGGGTATTTCAAACTCATCAGGGTACTTTACACCCATAAAGTAGAGGCCGGAGGGGTGTGCAGTAACCCCTCCCATGCGGCGATCCTTATGTGCTAACACCTCACCTGCCCAGCGGGACTGTTGCTCACCACAGCCGATCGCCATCAATACACCGGCAATATTACGCACCATATGATGTAAAAAAGCGTTGGCTTCTATATCGATAAAAACCATCTCATTCTGACGCGATACCTCAACCCTGTGCACCGTCCGTATCGGGCTTTTTGCCTGGCATGCCACCGCACGATATGAGGAGAAGTCATGCTCACCCACTAGGTGCTGGGCCGCCTGCTGCATCAGCACCACATCAAGTGGACGGTACTCCCAAGTGGTGCGCCAAGCCAAAAAACTAGGGCGCACATCCCGATTACAAATAACGTAGCGATAACGCCGACTCAAGGCGGAGAAACGCGCATGAAATTTATCACTTACCGGCCGCAGCCAGACAATAGAGATCGACTTGGACAAGTTGGCATTTCCGCCCATCACCCAAGATCGGATAGTGCGCTCTGCATCACTGTCGAAGTGGACAATTTGCCCCACACCATGCACCCCGGCGTCGGTCCGCCCGGCACAAACAATCTCTATTGGGTGGTTGGCAACACTAGAGAGCGCTTTTTCTACATTTTCCTGCACACTGGGGGAGTGCTTTTGCCGCTGCCAGCCGCAAAATTCACGCCCATCATACTCAATTCGAGCTGCATATTTCATAAAACAAGAAAAGTCCCAGACAGTACAGATAACATAAGCCACTGCAACCAACCCGGTGCCTGCAAAATAGGCACCTCAATTGCTCGACACGGCAGTGAGTGCGCATGTTGCGTGACCTGATCAAATAAATCAACCATTCGAACAGCCGCAGCCCGCATTCGTTGGCGTAGCCCTTTCGTAACAACAGGAGGTGTGGCCACCATTGCGGGCAGATCACCCACCGCTTCCAGGGTAAGTGCCAGCCGCACAGCAAGCCGTTCATGTGGCAAGCCCAACCGTGCAAAGGGGTGCAGCAACCACAACAGTGCGGCGATCATCATTATTAACGGAGTTGATTGTAACAACAAGCTCACTGCGAGAACCAGCAGCAGTAAAATAGCCACGCGATGGAGGCCGATCATCACCCCCTCATAGCTGGGAGACCAGGCTAATAATTCTGGAAAAATGGGGGTACCCGGTGTAAACCAGAGGTAAACAATAACGATTGAGAGCAGTAACCAGCGTAACCGTGCTGCCATTTTCAACGCCAACATGATCTCAGCATCTCTAACAACAACAAAACCAATCACGGTCAATAACAGCGCAAAAAACCACTGCGACCATCCGCCCCACACTGTCATCAGCGCGGCCAATAACAACAGTAGAATTTTTATTACCGGATGCATCTGCTTATTTCCACTCTATAAAAACAGCACGGCCCGCTGATCATCACTCCAGCAGGCCGTTTTTTCATAGAAAGTTCGATCAAAGCTGTTTAAGCAGTGCTTGCGCCTCTTCCTTTTGCTCGTCGGTGCCTTCCTGCATAACCTCATCAATAATGCTTTGCGCACCCTCGTTGTCACCCATATCAACGTAGGCGCGTGCTAGGTCCAGCTTGGTACCCACCTCATCAAGGTCTGCAAAAGGGTTGTCATCGTCAAAGTCACTACCACCATCTTCCATCAGGTCAGCCATTGAACCAAGATCGACCTTATCAAGGTCATCCTTATCCTTACTGGATTCAGCAGCGACACTCTCATCTAGAGAGTCAGCCGCATCAAACAGATCCGACTCTAAGTCAGCCACTGGCTCCGATGGTTTTCTTTCATCCGCATCCAGTGCGTCAGCCGCGTCAAATAGGTCTGACTCTAAATCAGACACTGGCTCCGATGGTTTGCTCTCACTATCATCCAGATCCAACACATCAAAGTCATCAATGTCACTCTTCTTCTCTTCAACTACGACCTCTTCATTGAATTCGGTCGAACCCTCATCCAGTGGCTTATCTGCCTTAAACTCTTCCGACAACTCAACACCATCTACCGTATCCGATCCCGCTGTTTTCTCTGCAAAACTATCGGAACCGAACTCCAGTGAGTTGGATGCGATATCTTCATTCAACTGCTGCTCTTTCGCTTCATCAAGTGAGTTTTCAGTGCTTAGAGCCTCCAGACTACCCGAGTCAAACTCTAGGCCATTATTATCGGTCGCCTCATCGCTCTTCTCGGTGTCCGTAACATTACTCTCCAACTCGGCAAAGGAGTCATCCAGCGGCTTCTCTTCAAGTTGTTCCAGCTTGTCGTCCAGCTCATTGAAGTTAAACTCATCCATCTCGTCCCGCGGCACCTCGTCAGTCGACACCCCAATCTCGGAACTATTACTCTGCGAAGAGAGCATCTCTGATGATTCAACGCCAGGGCTTTCCACTTCGTTCAATACCTGGCTTGACTCCGGTGCATCGTGATCAGCAGTATCACCTTCACCTCCAAAGAGGGCATTACCTGGTTGCAGCTCACGCCCCATGGCACAAACTTTAACCCAGCCACCTCCCAGCAAGTTACCACCGAGAGTACCGTGATAGCTCTGCGCGGCCTCTAGGAACTTATCTTTCTCCCCACCCGCGTGGTAAATTTCCAGCAGCTTGGTGTGGTACTCTTCACGCTCAGGGTCGCTTTGCAGAGCGCCTTTAATGATCTCCTCAGCCTGGGTATAACGACCGTATGCGAGGTAAACATCCGCTTCTGATATAGGATCTATTTCACCAATATCACTCTGCAACCCCTCCATAGAGGTGGATGAGAAATCGGTCAACAATGAACTTTCAGTACTATCTTGAGCGACATCTGTAGAGGCTGTTGCCGCCGCAGGAGTCGCTTTCGCTGCCGCACCACCCGCAGGTACTTCACCCATAGGTATATTGGTCGGCTGACTGAGAATACTCTCTTGATATTCATCCTGTTTACGGCGCTGATAGAGCAGAAACCCTAACGCTGCAATCAAGCCGATGACCAGTGCGATCAAGGCCAGTGCCAAGGGGCTATCAAACAGCCCTGTCGCTTCTGGCTCAGCTTGTGTCACCACTTGTGGTTGTGGCTGTACTTTTGCACTCTGCTGGATTGCAGCCAGCTCGCTATCTTTCAGCTGAACTAGGCGCTGAAGTGAATCAAGCTGTCCTTCCAATTTAGCCAGGCGATCGGTCAGCTCTGTTGTCTCTTGGTGATTGGCCAATAGCTGTTCGTTAGCTATTGCCAGCTGTTCATTGACGCTATCCAGTGCATCTGATGTCACCCCAGCTTGCGCCTGGGCTTGTTCATCCACCCCAGCACTGGTCAACTTCAATTGTGCCGGTGCCGCCGGGCGCTGATCGCTAGCATTAGCAGCCGAAGTAGCGTCTGCTTTAGTTTGCTCTCCAACAGCTGTTAAACCCGCCGTGGCAGAGGCATCCGCTGTTCCGCCGTTCTTCCACTCCCGATATTGGCGTGAAACTTCCCGCTGCGCTTCCGCTTTACTCAGAGAGGTCATTGTTGCCGGATCATTGATCCGCAGCACATAGCCCATTTTCAGGTTATTAACATTACCACGATAAAATGCGTCCGGATTATCACGCAAAATGGTCAACATCACTTGGTGGATTGAGACATCGCGGTCACCCCGCATCGCCGTGGCAACAGCCCACAACGTATCATTCGCACGACTGGGGCCATACTCAATCGAACCGCTGTTACGATCAGTGTGCAGTAGGGAGTGCTGATTTGTTGCGGCTACCGCGACTTGATTTGTTGTGGGCGCAGCTTCATGACGTGGTGCTGCAACCCGTGCGGGGGCTACCTGGAGTGGTACCGCCTCCATCATGGTGGGTGGATCGACAAGAACAGTGAACTGGCGAAGGGCGTGGCCATTTGGCCACTTCGCCTCTACCAGAAAGTTAAGGAAAGGTTCGCGAATTGGTTTGGATGATGAGACTTGAATATAGCTCTTACCATCTGCCCCCTGCACCACTTTGAACTGCAACTGCTCAAGAAACTCTGGGCGATCAATTCCATAGCGGATAAACATGGCATCAGATGCGAGGTTGACCTTGAGCCCGTCAAGGTCCTCTGCCGTAGCAGAGCGTATTATAATCTCAGCTTCAAGGTGTTGATCCAGAGCCGAATTCATTGAGATATTACCCAGACCCAATGCCAACACACCGGTAGGTATCAACAATGCCAACGAAGCCGTTACGGAGGCCAGTTTGCGCTTCACCATTCTCTTGTTCCTGCTTTTAGATGTATCCATAGCCGGGGTTACCACCCCAATGAGACCTTTGTACACGTTATATTTTTCACCCTGTCAGCACTAAAAACATGTTCGAAACCCTTGTTGACACCTGCAAGTTCCAATTTTTAGAGCCGTTTTAAAGTGCTGTGGTAAAAACTATTTTTTATGCAAAAATCTCCCGATATATGTTGTTATTGTACGGAATAAATTGAAAAATACTTAATCCAGTACGTCGACACTCACTACTATTACTTTATTCGCAAAGATGATTTTTTATCAGGTTTTCCGCTATTTGCACACAATTAAGCGCGATACCTTTGCGTACATTATCGCTAACAACCCAAAGATTCAAACCATTCTCAGAACCTATATCTTCACGAATGCGGCCAATATGCACTAAATCGGTGCCAACACCACTACTTATGGGTGTTGGATAGTCATTAGCGGCACACTCATCAACAATCTCAATACCATCACACTGCGAGAGCAGTTCACGGGCATCGGGGGCTGATATTTTGCTTTTTGTCTCGATGTGCAGCGACTCCGAATGGCTGAAAAACACCGGAACCCACACAGCGGTAGGCGTAATTAAGATCGACTTATCATCAAGCACCTTTTGGCTTTCACCAATCAGCCTAAGCTCTTCAATAGTGTAACCATTGTCTAAAATAGTGCCAACCTGTGGAATAACATTGAAAGCAATCTGCTTGGCAAACTGATTATTTTCCAACGCCTGCATGTTTAATAAGCTTGTGGTCTGGGAGGCCAGCTCATCTGTGCCCGCCTGTCCCATCTCAGAAACGGCCTGATAGGTCGAAACATTAATCCGCTCGATACCAACTGCATCATAAATCGGCTTTAAAGCGACCAACATTTGTATCGCGGCACTGCCTGGGCTGGCAATAAGGTTACGTTGTTTATAGTCGGCAATGGCCTGTGGATTCACCTCCGGCACCACCAGTGGCACATCGCTATCCATTCTAAACTGGCTGCTACTATCAATAACCACGCAACCCTCTTTGCTGGCCTTGGGTACAAACTTAGCCGCAACCGCCTCACTCCCCACAAACAGCGCAATTTGCACCACAGAAAAATCAAACTCCGCAACATCTCGAATACTTTTGTAGTTGCCTTTGAACTCAATACGGCCGCCGGCAAGATCATCACTATCCAGTAGATAGATCTCATCGACCGGAAAACCGCGTTCGGCGAGCAGCTCAACCACCACACCGCCCGCACCCGTTGTTGCGCCAACCACTGCCACACTATAACTGTCTGCTTTCTTCAAGCGTTACTCCAAACCAAAGTTCATTTATAAGAGAATGCGCAACATGCGGCGCAACGGCTCTGCTGCGCCCCATAAAAGCTGATCACCCACGGTAAAAGCCGATAAGTAATCATCACCCATATTTAATTTACGCAGCCGCCCAACAGGGACATCCAACCGACCTGTGACCGCAGCCGGGGTCAGTTTTTCCATGGTAAGCGCCCGATCATTCGGCACCACGCTCACCCAGTCGTTACCCTCGGCAAGTATTGTCGAGATCTCATCCAGCGGTACATTTTTGTTCAATTTAATGGTCATCGCCTGACTATGGCAGCGCATTGCACCCACCCGCACACAGAGGCCATCAATGGGGATTTGACGATCAGAGCGCCCTAGGATTTTATTGGTTTCAACTTGCGCCTTCCACTCTTCCCGCGTTTGGCCACTCGCCATCGGGCTATCCAACCATGGAATCAATGAGCCGCCCAACGGCACGCCCCACTGATCTTTGGGGTATTGGTCGCTACGCAGAAACTCCGAAAGCTTTTTATCAATCTCTAAAATACCGGCGGCTGGATTATCTACCAACTCAGCTACCTCATGGTGAACAGCGCCCATCTGCTTTATCAGCTCGCGCATGTTCTTAGCACCCGCACCCGAAGCGGCCTGGTAGGTCATCGGCGAGATCCACTCGATCAAGTTGTTTTCAAACAGGCCGCCTAACGCCATCAGCATTAAACTGACCGTACAGTTGCCACCCACAAAGGTCTTCTTACCGTCAAGCAATGCCTGTTTGATGACATCAAGATTCACCGGATCGAGAATAATCACCGCCTCATCATCCAAGCGCAGGGTAGATGCTGCATCAATCCAGTAGCCCTTCCAGCCCGCTTTACGCAGTGCGGGATAGACAGCTTCGGTATAACCGCCCCCTTGGCAGGTGATAATGACATCCATCGCTTTCAGCTCATCGATGCTATTAGCATCTTTCAGCGCAGGTAATGCCTGGCCAATATCGGGTGCAGCGATACCCACCTGCGAGGTGGAGAACAGAATCGGTTCAATATGGTCAAAGTCTCGCTCCTGCTGCATACGCTGCATTAATACTGAGCCAACCATGCCACGCCAACCGACGATACCTACCCTTTTCATAATATTATCCTGTTATTGAGCTTTATAGATTGGCCACAATCGCATCACCCATCGCTGAGGTAGAGACTCTCTTCATGCCATCGGTGTAGATGTCGCCGGTACGATAACCTTCATCCAGTGCTCGATTAACCGCCGCTTCTATTTTATCCGCTAGCGCCTCTTTACCCAGAGAGTAACGTAACATCATCGCCGCAGAGAGGATGGTTGCCAGCGGGTTGGCGATATTTTTCCCTGCAATATCAGGCGCAGAGCCGTGGATTGGCTCATACATACCTTTACCATTTGAGTCCAATGATGCTGATGGCAACATGCCGATTGAGCCAGTCAACATCGCCGCACAATCTGACAAAATATCACCAAACATATTAGTGGTCACCATAACATCAAACTGTTTGGGTGCGCGCACCAGCTGCATGGCTGCATTGTCCACATACATGTGGCTCACCTCCACTTGCGGATAATCTTTGGCCACATGGTCAACCACTTCACGCCATAGCTCCGTGCACTCCAGCACATTCGCTTTATCTACCGAGCAGAGACGTTTGTCACGTTTCATGGCGATATCAAACGCAGAGCGTGCAATGCGCTCAATTTCCGACTCAGCGTAGACCAAGGTGTTGTAACCCTGACGCTCACCATTATCCAGCAGACGAATGCCACGGGGTTGACCAAAGTAGATGCCACCGGTCAATTCGCGCACAATCATCAGGTCAAGACCTGAAACCACCTCAGGCTTCAAGGTTGAAGCATCAGCCAGTTGAGGGTAGAGAATCGCAGGGCGCAAATTTGAAAAGAGTTTCAGCTCAGCACGCAGTCCCAACAACCCCTTTTCGGGGCGAACAGATATATCCAATGATTCCCACTTGTAACCACCGACGGCACCCAACAAAATCGCATCCGCTTTTTTTGCCAGATCCAGTGTTTCGGGTGGTAGCGGATGTCCGTGCTGATCATACCCCGCACCACCGACCGTGGCCTCCTCCATCTCAATATCCAGAGCATGGTCTTTTTTCAGCGCCTCGAGCACCTTAACCGCTTCCGCAGTAATTTCAGGGCCAATACCATCACCTGGCAATACAGCGATTAACTTAGACATTTTATTTTACCTCTTAAACAAATAGCCAAGGTGCTTGAACCCGGCGCTTCTCTTCATAAATTTTAATATCTTCGACATGTTGCAACGTCATTCCGATATCATCCAGGCCATTCAACAGACAATGCTTGCGAAATGCATCCACTTCAAAACTGAATGTCTCGCCATCAGGGGTAGTGATGGTCTGCGTGGCAAGATCAATGGTCAATTGATAACCCTCTGTCGCTTCACACGCCTTAAAAAGCGCATCCACCACACGCTCACTCTGTACAATGGGCAAAATGCCATTCTTAAAGCAGTTATTGAAAAAGATATCCGCAAAGCTGGGCGCAATAATGCAGCGAATGCCAAAATCTTCTAAAGCCCAAGGGGCGTGCTCACGGCTGGAACCACAACCAAAGTTTTTGCGCGCCAAGAGTACTGAAGCACCTTGATAACGCGGCTTATTCAATACGAAATCACTGTTCACAGGACGATTCTGGCTATCCATGCCTGGCTCTCCATGGTCCAGGTAGCGCCACTCATCAAACAAATTAGGACCAAAACCACTGCGTTTAATCGACTTTAAAAACTGCTTGGGAATAATAGCATCGGTATCCACATTCGCACGATCCAGTGGAATGGTAGTGCCGGTTAATTTTGTAAACGCTTTCATCATTCAGCCCCTGTCGATAATGAGTCAAGATCAGCCACATCAATAAAGTGGCCTGCAATAGCCGCTGCCGCTGCCATCGCTGGGCTTACCAGATGAGTACGCCCTCCCTGCCCTTGACGACCTTCAAAATTACGATTGGAGGTAGAGGCGCAACGCTCTCCCGCACCCAGACGATCCGCATTCATAGCCAAACACATTGAGCAGCCTGGCTCACGCCACTCAAAGCCCGCCTCGATAAAAATTTGATCCAGCCCTTCTGCTTCAGCCTGCTGCTTCACCAGCCCAGAGCCCGGCACTACCAACGCCTGCTTAACACTCCTCGCCACTTTGCGGCCCTTTGCCACCGTAGCCGCAGCCCGTAGGTCTTCAATGCGTGAATTGGTACATGAACCAATAAAGGCACGGTCAATCATCACCTGGTTAATCGGGCTGTTTGCCTGCAAGCCCATATACGCCAATGCGGCTTCCATGCCCTCCCGTTTAACCACGTCCAGCTCATTCGCGGGGTCAGGCACCAAAGCGTCAATCGCAATCACCATCTCCGGAGAGGTTCCCCAAGTGACCTGTGGCTTGATCGTCGCAGCACTCAAGTGAACTACCTTGTCAAACTCAGCATCCGCATCACTGTGCAGATCAGACCACGCCTCAACTGCCATCGGCCAATGATCACCTTGCGGCGCGTAGGGACGACCCTTTACATAGTCAATTGTGGTTTTATCCACCGCGATAATGCCGGCACGGGCACCCGCTTCAATCGCCATATTACAGACAGTCATGCGCCCCTCCATAGAGAGCGCCATGATCGCCTCACCAGCAAACTCAATCGCATAGCCGGTGCCACCCGCAGTGCCTATTTCACCAATAATCGCTAATACAATATCCTTTGCCGTAACCCCCGCATTAACCTCCCCATCAACAGAGACTAATAAGCTTTTCGAGCGCTTTTGGATCAAACACTGGGTTGCCAGCACATGTTCAACTTCTGAGGTGCCGATACCATGGGCCAAGGCACCAAAAGCACCGTGAGTGGAGGTGTGAGAATCACCACACACCACGGTCATTCCCGGCAGTGTAGCCCCCTGCTCTGGGCCCACAACATGTACAATACCTTGGCGAATATCATCCATTTTGAATTCAGTAATACCAAAATAGTCACAATTGGCATCCAGTGTTTCAACTTGAAGGCGTGCAATCGGATCTGCAATACCGGACTGACGGTCTGTGGTCGGCACATTGTGATCGGGTGTCGCAAGGTTAGCATCGCTACGCCACACTTTACGACCAGAGAGACGCAATCCTTCAAAAGCCTGTGGTGAGGTCACTTCATGCACCAAATGGCGATCAATATAGATGAGTGAAGCACCGCCTTCATCCACACGCACCACATGTGCATCCCACAACTTATCGTATAAAGTTTTTGCTGTCATAACATCTCCCCTCTAGCGTCTTAGCAACAATGTAACGCCCCAACCACCCATTACACAAGCGACTTATTTTCATGTAAACTATTCCAAAAAGGAATACAGATGCAGTATAACCATCTCCACGCATTCATCACAGTTGCAAAGTGTGGTTCATTTTCCCGAGCATCCGAGCAGCTGTTCCTGAGCCAATCAGCAATCAGCAAGCGTGTTGCGGCACTTGAGGCAAACTTGAGATGCCGGCTTTTTGATCGAATAGGCCATAAAGTGACCCTAACAGAAGCAGGTAACAGTCTGCTACCACGGGCGTATGATTTAATAAACCGCATAGAGGATTGCCAGCGAGCCATCCGCAATCTATCCGGCAAAGTGGAGGGGAGGCTAGATCTGGGTATCAGCCACCATATTGGAATACACCACTTACCCGCCATTCTTAAGCAGTACACCCAGGAGTACCCCAACGTTGAGCTTAAACTCCATTTCATGGAGTCAGAGCTTATCTGCAATGCCGTCGCCCAAGGAGAGGTTGAACTCGGTATCGCGACACTACCGGACACCCCCACAGAACAGCTCACGCTGACCAAAATATGGGATGATACGCTTGTTTTTGTCTGTGGCGAGGGGCACCCATTAAACAGAAGTCATCGCCTCTCAATTGAACAACTGGCACGCTATCCCGCCATTCTGCCACCACAAGAGAGCACCACCTACAAAGTGCTACAACGACTTTTCACCCTCAACAGTCTCAAACTAAATGCCAACATGGAGACCAACAACCTTGAAACCATAAAGATGATGGTATCGATTAATTTAGGCTGGAGCCTCTTGCCAAAAACCATGCTCTCAGAATCCCTCATTAAACTTGAGGTTAAAAAAATTAAATTAATGCGTAAACTAGGCATTGTCAATCATAGGGAGAGAAGCCTTTCAAATGCAGCTTCCAGGCTGGTAGCACTGATCACTGCAAATAGAAAAGGCCCCATCACAAACAACGGAGTGGGTAAATGATAAACGATCAACCATTACTGAAAAGTATTACAATCGCTACGATCTCTCTTCTGCTTACGCTCGCCTCACCGGCCGCACTCAGTGGTGACATTGAAGCGGGTCGCCTCCTCGCTGCTGTTTGCAATCATTGTCACTTGGACAACAATAGCAGCTCAATTCCGAAAATTTCCGGGCAACACGAAAACTATCTTGCCGAACAGATGCTCGCCTACCGCAGTGGCAAACGAAAAGATAAAATCATGGAGACAGTTGTCAGCCGCCTAAAAGGGGAGAGTGATATCAGTGACCTCGCTGCTTATTACGCCAGCCTGCCACCAGTGGCTGACAACAAAACCACACAGCAAAACTCATTAGGGCATGATGTCTTCAGAAATAAGATTCGCTGCGACCAATGCCACGGTGCTAACGGAGAAGGAAACCCCCTCGCCAAGCCCATCATCCCCGCCATTGCCGGTCAAAACAAAGATTACATCGTAAAACGACTGATGGAATTCCAGACCCAAGGTCCACACCAAGTACCCAACAGCCCGATGCCACAGGTGGCCAAACAACTGGATATTATTGATATCTTCTCAGTCTCTGAGTACGTTAACGACATGTAGAAAATGACACATCATCAACCTTTTCACGGGAGGCTTTAACGCTCCCGAATTCCCCACCAAGTTACCGCAAAGGCTAAAACACTCAGTAGCGCTGCAATATTAAAACTTGCGGTAGCGCCCAACCCCTGCCAACTGTAACCCGCATAAAGAGAGCCCGCCACTCCGCCCAAGCCAAAGCTGACACTGGTATAAAGCGCCTGCCCTCTCCCTTGGTGTTTACCGACAAAATGGCGATGAATAAGTTGTATTGCCACCGCATGATAGATACCAAAGCTCGCCGCATGAAACAGCTGGGCGACTAGCAACAGTAACAATGAATCAATAAACTGCCCAATCATCCACCAACGAATTGCGGTTAAAAAGACTGAAAATAGCAATAGGTTACGCAACCCAAAGCGCGGTACCAGGCGGTGCATAACCATAAACACACCCACCTCAGCAATCACCCCCAGCGCCCACAACCAACCGATCAGAACAGAGCCGTAACCGGCTTGCTCCAGATAGAGCGTATAAAACACATAGTAGGGACCATGACTCGCTTGGTTAAGAAAGCAGATCACCAGCAGCGCAATCACCGCAGGTTTCAGCAAAACTTGGCGTAAAGATTCGGACTCTATCGGTGAGTGGGCTGCGGCCTGCTCAGGCACGGAAAGACTCGACAACCAAATAACCACCATGGTGGCCAGCATGATTATCGGCATCCACGGCTGCCCATATTGTGATAACAGCGGCCCTACCGAGATAACCGCCAGAATAAACCCCACCGAACCCCACAAACGAATCGCGCTGTATCGATGCGGCTGATCCCCGAGGTAACTCAAAGTATTGGCTTCAAACTGAGGTAGGCAGGCGTTCCAGAAAAAACTAAACAGAAAAGTCACCGCCATTAACCACCAGTAGTCATTGGCAAAGAAAACCCCAGTAAAACAGAGTGCCGCCAGAAAAGCGCCACCCCGCACGATCTGCATACGGCGGCCAGTATGATCAGCAATCCACGCCCAGATATTAGGCGAGACAATCTTGGTCGCCATCACCATCGCCATCAGCTCGCCGATTTCAGAGGGGTTGAAGCCCAAGCTATGCAGATAAGGCCCCCAATAGGGAACGAGAACACCAATAGAGGCAAAATAGAAAAGATAAAAACCAGAGAGACGCCAATAAGGCACTGCTCCGATTGGCATCGAAGCCGGGGTTTGGTGCTTACTAGGAGGCTGTCCGAGAATAGGGCTAATGGCTCGCAGGGATAAGGGGTGTTTCAGAACAGACATCCGCATTTTGCCCACGATGGCGTAACAAGTGATCCATCAATACGATGGCGGTCATCGCTTCAGCAATAGGGGTTGCACGGATACCGACACAGGGGTCGTGGCGACCCTTGGTAACCACCTCAATCGGCTCACCCTGTTTATTGATACTGCGTCCGGGGTTGAGAATGCTAGAGGTAGGTTTGAGCGCAATGCTAGCCAGAATATCTTGGCCAGTGGAGATGCCACCGAGAATACCACCGGCATGGTTGCTCAGAAAACCCTCCGGACGCATCTCATCTCGGTGTTCACTCCCCTTCTGTTCAATAGAAGCAAAGCCATCACCAATTTCAACCCCCTTAACGGCATTGATACTCATCAACGCATGGGCCAAATCAGCATCAAGACGATCAAATACCGGCTCACCAAGACCCACCGGCACACCGGATGCGACCACATTGATTTTAGCGCCAATCGAATCACCGCTTTTACGCAGCGCATTCATGTAGGCCTCAAGCTCGGGAACCTTACGGGCATCCGGTGCGAAAAAGGGGTTATTCGGAACCTCGTTCCAATCCACCAAATCGACCTTAATGGGGCCAATCTGGGAGAGATAGCCTCGCACGGCCACACCAAACTCACGCTTAAGATATTTCTTGGCAATCGCCCCAGCAGCAACCCGCATAGCGGTCTCACGGGCAGAGGAGCGACCACCGCCTCGGTAGTCACGAATACCGTATTTTTGCTCATAAGTATAATCAGCATGCCCCGGGCGAAAGGTATCCTTAATATCAGAATAATCTTTCGAACGCTGATCGCTGTTTTCAATCAGCAGGCCAATCGGGGTGCCGGTTGTCTTCCCCTCAAACACGCCCGATAAAATGCGCACCTGATCAGGTTCACGACGCTGGGTGGTAAAGCGCGAAGTGCCGGGCTTGCGACGATCAAGGTCACCCTGTAAATCAGCCTCATTCAGCGCCAACCCCGGGGGGCAGCCATCGACAATACAACCTAACGCGAGACCGTGACTCTCACCAAAGGTGGTAACCGTAAAGAGTTTTCCAAAAGTATTTCCAGACATAAGCGCTATTGTAACGGTTCTGGCAAACAACGAAAACCGTTGTCTGCACTCTACGCTCAAATTAATCGACGGGTTGGGTGGTCGCGGCGGGCGGAAGTGTTGTGGGGGATTCAACCATGCTGGCATCGATGGTCGGTAAGTTAAGAAAATCAGATGCCTCAGTGTAATGCACCGCCTCAGACTCTCTTGAGATGGCCTCTTCAGCCTTTTTCTTCAAAACAGTCAATGTAATACGACGATTGGCAGGGCTATTTGGATCATCCTTATCATGCAGCGCCATTGAAGCTAAGCCCACCACCCGAACAATTTTATCGGGCCGCATTCCACCACTCATCAATTGACGGCGCGAAGCGTTGGCTCTATCGGCTGAGAGTTCCCAATTAGAGTAACCAGAATCACTCTGATAACGACGTGCATCGGTATGCCCCGCAATACTGATTTTGTTGGGGACACTGTTCACCAGTTTAGCAATCTCACGCAAAATACTGCTCATGTACCACTTCAGGTGAGCACTCCCCACATCAAACATCGGGCGGTTCTGTTTATCCATTACCGAGATACGCAGACCATCATGGGTCATCTCCATCAGCATCTGCTCACGATAAGGACTCAGATTTTCATTTTTTTCGATGGCGTGCTCAATCTGTTCCTTCAAATCGACCAATGCCTTCTGCTCAATCTCCTCCATTCGTTTTTCAACATCCGAATCCGTTGGGACGGCCGAGTTTGCTGTCGCTTGCTCACGAGCGGGAGAAGCCTCTTGACGCATACCGAAAGCACCGGGGTCTAAACGAATCGCAGACCCCATGTTAATAATTGCAGAGTTAGCACCCTTATCCCCTCCGGTAACTGCGGTTGGGTTATGAAAGTAATCCGAAATGGCGCGTTTTTGCTCTTCATCGGTAACCGCTAACAGCCACATCAACAGAAAAAAGGCCATCATCGCGGTTACAAAATCAGCATAAGCGATCTTCCAGGCACCCCCACTGTGGCCGCCCCCGCTCTTCTTGATTTTTTTAACAATTATGGGTTGGTTTTTATCCAGCATTGGAAGTTACTTACTACCCTTAACAAACTCCTCCAGCTCCAAAAAGCCGGGGCGTACACTCGGTAAAAGACTCTTACGGCCAAACTCAATCGCCACTTGGGGGTTATAACCATTCAGCGTTGCCAAAATACAGACTTTGATACACTGGTAAAACTTGCCCTCATCCTCACAAACATCTCCCATCGCCTGTGCCAGCGGGCCAAAAAAACCATAACCCAACAAAATCCCTAGAAAGGTACCAACCAGTGCAGCAGCAACGTGAGCACCAATCTCTTCAACCGGGCCGCCCAGCGAACCCATGGTGATAACCACCCCCATAACCGCCGCAACAATACCAAAAGCGGGAAGACTGTCTGCCAGATTGGCCATGGCCGCACTCGGCATATGAGCTTCGTGGTGGTGAGTCTCCAACTCGACATCCATCAAATTTTCCAGCTCGAAGGGGTTCATCGTCCCGCCAACCATCAAACGAATATAATCACAAATAAACTCAATCACATGGTGGTCAGCCGAAATCTTGGGGTATTTATTGAATATTTCACTCTCCGAAGGCTCCTCAATATCAGCCTCCAGCGCCATCAACCCCTCTTTGCGGGATTTACTGAACAACTCGTACATCAAACCCAACAGATCCAGATAGATCGCCTTATTATAGGGAGAGCCTTTGAATGCTTTTACGACCTCTTTAGGCGTCACCTTCAAAATCTTAGGCGGATTACCCACGATAAAAGCACCCAGGGCACCACCAAATATAATGACCAACTCAGCAGGCTGCCACAACGCTATCAAGACACCGTGCGCCATTAAATAGCCGCCGAGTACCATGGCCGTAACCATTATGTAACCAATAATGACTTTCATCTATTTCATTATTTTGAAGCCTTTGCACTAAGTAGTACAAGACTCTCATCCTTATTTAATTGTGGTAAATTGCAGAAGCTATTCCAAGCCCAACGTACTCTCAGGTGGGTTATCGTCCCACCACCTTTGATCTTTAGCCCCTAAAGAGGGAACCACAGACAAGTTAAAAACAGACAAAAATTGTGCAAAGTATGTTGCCAAAAAAGGGGTTTTGATTTACCCTTCCGGGCTTCCTGGAGAAGTGTCCGAGTGGCCGAAGGAGCACGCCTGGAAAGTGTGTATCGGGGTAACTCGATCGAGGGTTCGAATCCCTCCTTCTCCGCCAATACAAAAAAAACCGGTTCTCTGAAACCGGTTTTTTACGTTTAGCCCAAATATTATTTCATGGTTTACTGAGTAGGCTTTTAAGGCTAGCCAAGTTGGCTTTGCCGCGCTCTTTTTTCTTTTCTGGGCAGATCTCACCACCACGCCCTTCCCACTCAAGATCATCTTGTGGCAGTTCGTGCAGAAAGCGGCTGGGTTCGCAGGCAGTGAGCTCACCGTACTGTTTTCGCCTAGCGGCATAGCTCATGGTGAGGGTTTTTTGGGCGCGGGTGATGCCGACGTAGGCAAGGCGGCGCTCCTCTTCGATGTCATTATTTTCGATGCTGTTGCGGTGTGGCAGTATCTCCTCTTCTACGCCAATCAGGAACACATGGGGGAATTCAAGCCCTTTTGCGGCGTGCAGAGTCATCAGGGTGACAGCATCACTCTCCTCTTCTTCATTTTGCCGGTCAAGTATGTCAAGCAGTGCCATGCTAGCAACCGCTTCAGCGAACGTTTTGTCGCCCTCTTGTAACATCCGCCCTAGCCACTCAATCAGCTCATATACATTTTGCAGGCGCTTTTCGGCTTGCGATTCATTTTTACTGCTCTCCATCAACCACTCTGAGTAACCAATTTCCGTCACAACACTTTTGACGACCGCCAAGGTGTCGCCTCGCTTTGCATTGTCGGCTTGCAGGTTGATCCAGTGAGTAAAGCGCTGTAGGCGTTCCAGTTGCCGCTCTTTAAGGGATTCTCCCAACCCTATTTCGAAGCTGGCGGCAAACAGGCTGATGCCGCGCAGGGTGGCGTAACTACCTAACTTTTCGAGGGTGGATGGCCCCAGCTCGCGGCGGGGCACGTTAACGATCCGCAGGAAGGCGTTGTCATCATCTTGGTTCACCAACAGTCGCAGGTAGGCCATCATATCTTTTATCTCGGTTTTCGAGAAAAATGAGCTGCCACCACTCAGGCGATAAGGGATACGGTGCTCTCGCAACATACGCTCTATGAGCCGTGACTGATGATTGCTGCGATAGAGGATGGCGTAATCCTTATCTTGGGTGCGATTTTGAAACTTGTGGTGCAACAACTCTGAGACCACACGCTCTGCTTCCTGCTCTTCATTCCGACAATGCAGCACCCGCAAAGGGTCACCATACCCCTTATCAGACCAGAGTTTTTTCTCAAATACGTGGGGATTGTTGGCAATCAGTTCATTGGCAGCTTTTAGGATGCGCCCCATGGAGCGATAGTTTTGCTCTAGCTTAATGAGCTTTAGCGAGGGGAAGTCCTCTTTCAGCAGTGCCATATTTTCTGGCTGTGCGCCACGCCAAGCGTAGATCGACTGGTCATCATCACCCACCACCGTCAGGCAGCCACGCAGGCCGACGATCTGTTTTACCAAAGTATATTGTGAGCCATTGGTGTCTTGATACTCATCCACCAGCAGGTAGCGAATACGCGCTTGCCAGCGGGCTAGAATTTCGGGATTTTGGGAAAATAGCTGCGTCGGCATCAGAATCAAGTCGTCAAAGTCGACCGCATTATAGGCTTTGAGGTTACGTTGGTATTTTTCGTATAGCGCGGCGGCGACTACTTTTAGTTCGTCACCTTCGGTTTGGTTGACCGCAAGATCGGGGCTGATCATGGCATTTTTCCAGCTGGAGATTTGCCACTGCACCTGCTGTACCATTTCGCCATCACCGTCAAATGAGCGGTGCATCAGCTCTTTAATCAAAGCAGCGCTGTCGGCGGCATCGAAAATGGTAAAGCCTGCTTTATATCCGAGGGCTTTGTGCTCCCGCTTTAGGATATTTAGCCCCAGGGTATGAAAAGTTGAGACCTTTAAACCCCGTGCCTCTTTGCCTTGCAGCAGCTTCCCTACCCGCGCTTTCATTTCACGGGCGGCTTTATTGGTAAAGGTGACGGCGGCGATGGTGTTGGGTTTGTAGCCACATTTTTGGATCAGGTAGGCAATTTTTTCGGTAATAACCCGAGTTTTGCCACTGCCCGCACCGGCCAGCACCAAACAGGGGGTATCTATATAGAGTACAGCTTCTTTTTGGTGGGGGTTAAGACCTTTCATTACAATGCAGCTTTACTGAAAACGGGCTGGCGATTATACCTTTTTCACATCAAAAGTTACCATCAAAATAGCTTTCGACCATCCACGTTGCGCTGCAACCAGAGTTCCAGCAGTGCGCTGTGCCAGAGTTTGCTACCGCGCAGCTGTGTAAAGTGCGCTTCGGGTGAGGCCAATAGCTTGTCAAGGTAGGGGCGCTTAAACAGCCCCCGCTCTCGGCTCGCTTGTGAATTGAGTATGTCGCGCATGAAGTCGAGGAACTCCCCCTGTACATATTTCAGCGCAGGCATCGGGAAGTAGCCCTTAGGGCGGTCGATCACTCTCCGGGGTAGAATAGATCGGGCAATCTCTTTTAACGGATGCTTACCGCCCGATTTTAGTTTTAGCTGCGGTGGTAGCTGCATCGCCAGCTCAACCAGCTCATGGTCAAGGAACGGCACCCTCGCTTCCAAACCCCAGGCCATAGTCATGTTATCTACCCGTTTGACCGGATCATCTACAATCAATGTACTCACATCAAAGCGCAATACCTGATCAAGAAACTCATCCGCTCCGGCTGAGCCAAGGTGGTCAGCCACTAACTCACTGGTATGGTCAGCCCCCTGATATTGGCGACTCACACTCTCGATAAATTCACGGTGAGAGCGGTCAAAATAGTGCTTACCAAAGCGCTCAAGATAACTGCCACTTTCCGCTTCCATCTCCGGATACCAGAAGTAACCGGCGAACAGTTCATCGGCACCTTGGCCACTTTGAACCACTCGAACCTCTTTTGAGACCTGCTCTGATAACAGATAAAAGGCAACCGCATCCTGCCCGACCATCGGCTCTGCCATACAATCAACCGCTTCAGGAAGTCGCGGCAATACGGTACTGTTTGGGATGTGGTATTTCTGATGGCGGGTGCCATAGTGGTTAGCGACCAGGTCAGAAAATTCAAATTCACTCCCCGCTTCACTGCCGATATCGTCGAAACCGATAGAGAAGGTTCGCAGCTCGCTCACCCCCGCTTCGGCCAGTAGCGCCACTAACAGGCTTGAATCTAGACCACCGGAGAGCAACACCCCCACCGGCACATCGGCGATATCCATCCGTCTTCGCACGGCCACACGCAGGGCATCGTGTATTCTCTCTATCCACTCGGTTTCGCTGTATGTTTGCACGGGGCGTTGTGCCGTAAGCTGCCAATAGCGTTGCTTGCTCACCTGCCCTTTTAGATTGATGCGCATTGAAGTGCCCGGCTCTAGCTTGCTAATACCTTGCAAGAGAGTACGCGGCGCGGGAATAACCGCATGCAGTGTTAACTGGTTATGCAGTGCAACGGGATCAATCGAGACATCGGTATCACGGCTGCACAAGAGCGCCTGAGTATTAGATGCAAAGCGAAAAACATGATCATTTTGAGAAAAATAGAGAGGCTTAATACCGAGGCGATCACGGGATAAAAACAGCTCCTTTTTTTGCATATCCCAGATTGCAAAGGCAAACATTCCCTGTAAGCGGGTCACACACTGCTCACCCCAAGCGTGAAAAGCCTTTAGAATCACCTCACTGTCGCCATGACTGAAAAACTGATAACCCATCCCTTGCAGCTCTTTTCGCAACTCAGGGTAGTTATAAATTGCACCGTTAAAAACCATCGCCAAGCTTAATTGCGGGTCAACCATAGGTTGATTGGCGTGCTCGGAAAGATCAATCACCGAAAGGCGACGGTGCCCCAGCGCCAGCGGGCCATCAGAATAGCTACCGCTGTGATCCGGCCCCCGCCGGGCAATGGCAGCCAGCATTTTATTAAGCAGCCCCAACTCTGGTGGAGTCCCATCCAGACGCAGCTCACCACAAATACCGCACATATTCTCTTCTCACTCAAAAACTCAATCTGCGGAGTATTGTAACGCACCATCGCCCATACACGCCTAATTTGAGCATTTTTCACAAAAAATAGTTCTCACTCCAGCAAGGAAAAAATGAACCATGAAAAGTGCTCAAGTTATCCCGGGTAATTCATCTATTACACTTCACGAGGAGCGCGTGCCGCAAGCCGCGCCCGCAGCACATCGATCTCATCGAGCAACTCAAGTGTCAGAGCCGCACCCGGAAGATTAACACCCAGATCTCGTTGCAAGCGCTGAACTGTCCGAACACGCTGGATACAAGCCCCCGCAAAACGCCACCCAGCTCTCCCCTCCAGCGGCTCAATCACCCCCTCGGCCACCAGAGCCATCAACCACTCGGCATTAACACAACAGAGCTGACTTAACTCACTGAGTGATAACTCAAGCTCCTCCTCAACAACATAACCACTAAAGACATAGGATGTAACCGTCATCTAAACCCCCAGCGCAGCGCGTGGATTAAAGGCCATTTTTTGTGCCATTTCTCGATACAAGGCTTTCGCCTCATCACTCTCAGCAGGCGGCAATACCACCTGCAACACCACATAAAAATCACCAACCGACTTACCCGGAATACCCTTCCCCTTAAGACGCATCTTACCTCCAGAGCGTGAGCCAGGCGGAACCTTCAGTTCAACCTTACCATCTGGGGTTGGCACACTAACCGTTGCGCCCAACGCCGCCTCCCAAGGTGCCACCGGCAGATCAAGATAGACATCACGCCCCTCCACCCGATAAAAAGAGTGTGGCTCAAACTCAATCTCAAGATAGAGATCCCCCGCCTTTCCCTGGCCAACACCCGCACCGCCCTGCCCAGACAATCGGATATGCTGCCCCTGATGCACCCCTTTCGGAACCTTCACATTCAGCGTTCGGTTCTTTAGCTGTGGACGACCATCCGCCCCCAACTCTGTATGTCGCAGAGTAATCGTGCGGGTTGCCCCGTGGTAAGCATCTTCAAGATTAATAAACACCTTGGCATGGGTATCCTCCCCTCCCATACCGAAATGCTCACCCCCCGCTCGCCCCTGTGCCGCACCGGCACGGCCAAACAGTGATTCAAAAAAATCACTAAACTGAGAAGCGTCACCATCCGTAAAGCCACCGCCACGAAACTCAAAGCCCTGATCCCACTCAGGGGGTGGCCGGAAATCCTGACCTGACTTCCAATCCATCCCCAGCTGATCATAAGCAGCCCGCTTCTCAGGGTCTTTCAACACCTCATAAGCTTCACCGACGCTTTTAAAACGCTCCTCAGCATCAGGCTCTTTACTCACATCGGGGTGATATTTACGCGACAGCTTCCGATAAGCGCGCTTAATATCATCCTGAGTCGCCGTCCGCTCGACACCCATTATTTTGTAATAATCTTTAAACTCCAATGCCGCCTCCTATACAAAATAATCACCTTGCATAACACCACACTACCCACTCAGTTCTGACTAAGTCTCGCACAACCTAGGTCGCTTTTTCTGCTACCTAAGTTACACATCAAGCCCCAAGAAAGCCCTGATTAAGTCTCGATAAATTTAGGCAAAGAGGAAATTGTTTTCATCTATTCCGAAATACGCAGTAATAGTCGCTCTATGGAAATACTGGCGATAGTGGCACCAAAGTAAGCAGCATAATGAGACTCGGCGCATAGGTCAGCGATTGCCTGTGGCATCACCAGCAAAGCCCCATGGCGTAGCTCAAAAACCCCCGGCATTCAGCAGACGTTATCTAACGACTACCTAAAATCTCAGGGGCTATATGCGTTACGTGATGAATGGATCAAGCTTCACCATGCTAAGTGAAGCGCCCTGTGCGGAGCCGCACGCAGGGTGTTGTGGGGGCTGAGGGCTAGAGACCCTTGGCTACCCGATTGGGCATATTTATTTTTCCATACCCTCAAGACGCCGTTCTTCATCTAATTTCTTTAGCTCCATTCCTTTTTTCATTTCATCATCTGTAGGTTCAGGAAGATTTTCGAACCATTCACCCCATCTGGATGCTAATGCATTTATTGAAATTTCATCTGTCATGCTTTTGGGTATTTGTTCATTTATGAAGGGATATATTTCAATTGCGATTTCTTTTTCTTCAAGCATACGTTTAAATAGCCATAGATACACATCAACTATTTCTAAACCAGCGCTATCTTTACCTGATTTAAATGAAAGCGGAATAGTTGGCATGTCTTTAAAGTCTATTTCAGGCATACCTGGCCCTAGGGTTGTTGATGGCGTATCTTTTACAGATGCACAAAACTCAGAGAATGTTTTTTGACCCTTATTAAACTGAGATTGTTGATCTACGGTAATAATTGATGCGCTTTTATTATGCTTGTTTAATCTGGATGCAATTCCATGCATTACAGATTGGAAGCCAATTAAATTCGGTGTTATAGATAATAGGTCTTTTTTTCTTTTAGCATTATAATAGATTTTAGAAGGATTATTTTGTGCCCAATTCAATGCATCATAAATTAACGTTCTTGATCTTTCATCTGGAAGATCATCAACTCTGCCTTTTATAGCCTTACATACTTCAACTAATCCAGTATTAGCTTTTTCATCATTTAATTCAATTCGAGAACTCCATGCTAGTTTAAGCATTTCCTCATCAAATAGTGATGCAAGATTTATAAGTAGTACATATCGTAATGGTGTCCAATATCCAGACCATGTAATAGCTGGGTTTAGCCCTTGGTCAAAAACCTGATCAAAGAAACAAATTAAAGCATGATCTGCTTTCGCTATACTATATATATCAAACGTTAGATCGTATTTTTTTTGTATATATATCAATCCATCAACAATTTTAACCAAGCCGCCATTACCTAACTCTGAAGCATGCAACCTTTGAACGCCAAGACTTTGTCTTAAAGCAGAAAGTTCTTTTTCAGCTAGTGCATCAATATTAAATTTACTCGATAATACACCGTAATAAAGAATAGGCTGATTTTCATCAAAAAGATTGGTTCCGGTATGACCGCTTTCATCTACGTGAAAATACATATTTATACCTACTTAGCTGCCTAACGCTTAATCTACCCCAAAGTGGGGAGATATTCCGCAACTCATGAATGTTTTATGCTGGCTGAAATCGCCCTCATTTATCCCGAAAACCGCACCCAGAGAGCGACTATTGTATTTTTACTCTGACCTAGGATATTGGGGTATCAGGGATTTGATGTTTACTCACGTCGCCAG
>JALSJH010000107.1 GCA_026989455.1 Chromatiales bacterium
CTCAATCAAAATCATTAAAAGACAACCCAATCTCGCCGCTTCCTCAGCCGGCTTTAACCCCAACTGAGCGGCGCATTCTACGCCTTTTATGCCTCACGTCAATTACTTTTTGGGGTTTATTTTACATTAAGCAAAATGGCTTTCTGCGGCCCATATCAGACGGGCCTATATGACCTTAACTTTTGCGAAACGACGCTTGCCAACCTGATAGACATGCTCACTGCCCGCGCTCATTTTCAAACGCGGATCCTCTACGCGCTCACCATCTATTTTGACAGCCCCCTGCTTAACCATGCGCATTGCATCTGAGGTGCTTGGGGTTAAGCCTACCGCTTTCAGTAGCGAGGCAATACCTATCGCGCCATCTTCTGCCGTGACGCTCTTCTCCTCAATCTCATCCGGCATCGCCCCTTTTTGAAAGCGCTGGATAAAAGCCTCTACTGCCTTATCGCCCGCCTCTTTCCCGTGAAACCGAGCAACCAGTTCACGACCCAGCTCAAACTTAACATCTCGTGGGTTTTTACCTTGCCTCACCTCTTCTTGCCACGTTTCAATCTCTGACATTGGACGAAAACTCAGTAATTCAAAATATCGCCACATCAACTCATCTGATATAGACATCAACTTACCAAACTGGTCATTAGGGGCATCATTTATACCAATGTAGTTATTGAGTGATTTGGACATTTTTTGCACGCCATCCAACCCTTCAAGGATTGGCATTGTCATCACCACCTGCGGTTTCTGGCCAAATGATGCTTGCAGCTGGCGACCTACCAATAGATTGAATTTCTGATCGGTACCACCCAGCTCCACATCCGCCTTCATTGCAACGGAGTCATAGCCCTGTATTAATGGGTAGAGGAACTCATGAATTGAGATCGATTGGCCTGAATTATATCGCTTGCTGAAATCATCCCGCTCCAACATGCGGGCGACGGTGTGCTTGCCCGCTAATTGAATCAAATCAGCGGATGACATTTCATTCATCCAACTGGAGTTAAACATCACTAATGTTTTTTCCGGATCAAGCACCTTGAAAATCTGCTGTTCGTAACTCTTGGCATTTTCGATCACTTCATCTCGCGTTAATGGCGGGCGGGTGGCGCTTTTGCCGGTTGGGTCCCCAATCATCGCGGTGAAGTCACCAATAAGAAACATCACCTCATGACCAAGATTCTGAAAACAACGCAGCTTGTTAAGCAACACGGTATGCCCCAAGTGAAGATCTGGCGCAGTCGGATCAAACCCAGCCTTTATCCGCAGCGACTTACCCTGCCTGAGCTTCTCAACAAGCTCATCCTCTAGTAGCAACTCTTCAGCACCGCGCTTTATTTCAGTTAGCTGCCTTTGCAACTCAGACATATTTCCTCCAACCTGACGCTATCTTGTTACGGTGAACTGAAGGGTATCAGCTCAATATCCCCCATTATCCCACACTCCACCCATTGGGCAAAACAGCCGTAAAAGATAAAAATTGAGTTACCGCTCTCAAGCCAGGGAGTCGCACCGTCGCAATCGCTCAACTTTTATTATATAGTTCCCATATCAAAGAGTGAGCACTTCGCTATAGCGTACGGAACAGTAGTCAGGTCAACATGATTAATCACGATTTCAAATCTGGGCAAACAAAAAAAACCGCTGCCACAAAAAATAAGCTTTCAACAACTCACTGGATGCTATTAGGCGGCGGAATCCTGTTAGCTGCAGTCATTATGCTGCTACCAACAAAAGAAGCTGAGGCTATCCGTGCTGTAAATAACGATATTTTGCCATTGCAAAACTTACAACTAAGCATCCCACCACAAATTGAACCCATTGCAGCTGAGCCTAGCGAGCAGAAAGCACCGCCCACCTTTCAAGCGAGAAGTGTGACGGTCAAAAGAGGGGATACGCTTGCGGCCATCTTCAATCGAGAAGGGTTTAGCCCCCGCGAACTGTACGATATTATGCAGCTTGGGGCTTTGACGGCTGCACTAAAAGATATACGCCCTGGCGAGTCGCTGGAGTTCCGTGCTGATGACACCAAGCAACTGGTGGGGCTGAGCTATAAAACGGATATCACTCACACGCTGATCATCGAGCGTGACAGCACAGGCTTTAGCGCCCGAGAAGAGATCCGCTCACCGGAGCTACGCGTTGCACACGCTAGCGCTATCATTAGCAACTCACTCTACCGATCTGGCCAACAGGCTGGGCTTACTGACAACCTCATCATGGAGCTGGCAGGCATTTTTGGCTGGGACATCGATTTTGCCCTGGATATACGTCAAGGGGACCACTTCACCGTTCTTTATGAAGAGCAATATCTGGATGGTGAAAAGATCGGCTATGGCGACATCGTGGCTGCTCAATTCACCAACCGAGGAAAGACCTTTGAAGCGGTTCGCTTCACCAATGAAAAAGGGGTCAGCCAATATTTCACCCCCGAAGGGCGCAGTATGCGCAAAGCATTCCTTCGCTCACCTGTCGATTTTCGGCGTATATCATCGCGCTTCACTCGCGAGCGACACCACCCGGTGCTTGGCAAAAAGCGCCCTCATCGTGGCGTTGATTACGCAGCCGCCACCGGCACTCCAATAAAAGCAGCGGGTGATGGCAAGATCATATTCCGAGGAACAAAAGGTGGCTATGGCACCACGGTGGTGATCCAGCATGGCACGCAATATACGACACTTTACGCTCACCTCTCTAACTTCAAACGCGGCCAGAGAAATGGCAGTTACGTTAAGCAAGGCGATATTATTGGTTTTGTCGGTAGCTCCGGACTTGCGACAGGGCCACATCTTCACTATGAATTCCGCGTTAATGGCACACACCGCAACCCGTTAACCGTCAAGTTCCCGGATGCACAACCCATCAAAGCTGCCTACAAAAAAGAGTTTTCAGCACAGACTCAACCCATTCTGGCCCAGTTAAATGTTTTAAGCCGTGGCATTGCCTTGGCCAAAAACAGTCTCTAATGGCAGACGGAGCAACTCGCCGTGAAATCTATATCGGCCTGATGTCGGGCACCAGCTTAGATGCTGTAGATACGGTTGCGATTGAGTTCTGCAACAACCAATTCTCCCTTTTGGGTGCTCTCAGCACTGAAATACCTGGGCAACTGCGCAAGCAGATTATTGCATTATGCGCACCGGCCAATAATGAGTTAGAACTAGCCGGCGCGCTCGACTATCAGCTGGGAGAGCTCTTTTCAGAGGCGATACTTCAGCTCCTCGACCAACAACAGCTCTCTCCAGACCAGATCACTGCCGTTGGTAGTCATGGGCAGACCATTCGCCATCGCCCAGACGCAACACACCCTTTCACTATTCAAATAGGCTCGGCGGCTGTGATGGCACAACGCACCGGAATCACCACCATCGCTGACTTCCGCAGCCGCGACATTGCAGCGGGAGGCGAGGGCGCGCCGTTAGTGCCGGCCTTTCATGCGCTGCTGTTTGATTCGGAGCAAGAGCAGCGCTGCATTCTCAATATTGGCGGCATAGCCAACCTTACCTTTTTATCCGGTAAAGCGGGGGGCGCGGTAAGTGGCTTTGATTGTGGGCCGGGCAACTTGCTGATGAATGCCTGGTGTGAACGCCATCTACAGCAGCCCTACGACATCGATGGTCAATGGGCCAGAACCGGCTGTGTAGTACAACCGTTGCTGGAGCGCCTACTCCAAGAGAGATACATCAAGCGCTCTCCACCCAAAAGTACGGGCCGCGAGCTCTTTAATATTTCATGGCTTGATCAACATCTGGAGAGACTCCCTTCAATCCCCCCCCAAGATGTGCAGGCGACACTGTGCGAATTGACCGCCTCATCGATTGCTATGGCAATCAATAGACACCCCTCAGCCATTTCAGCCGTCTATGTCTGTGGTGGTGGCGCGCACAACAAACAACTCATGCAGCGATTAAAGCAGCGATTAGAAACGGCCTCTATTCACTCCAGCAAAAAAATAGGCCTCGACCCGGATTGGGTCGAGGCCTGCGCTTTTGCCTGGCTGGCACGACAAACATTAAAAGGTGCCACGAGCAATTTACCTGAAGTGACAGGAGCTCAACACCCGGTTATTCTCGGTGCTATTCATCCTGTCTAAAATATAGGTTTACCGCTTATCTAATGACACATACTCTCGTTGCGGCTCACCGATATAGACTTGAGTCGGGCGGAAAATACGATTATCCAACAACTGTTCGCGCCAGTGCGCTAGCCAGCCAGCGGCACGGGATATGGCAAAGATGGTGGTGAACTGATCGACAGGAATACCCATTTCGCGATATAAAATTCCCGAGTAAAAATCAACATTCGGGTAAACGCCCTTCTCTGCCAGTCGCCCTTCTGCGGCCTCCTCCAGCGCCATTGCGGTCTCAAACATCGGATCAAGGGCGCTCCCTTTACTCTCCATCAGCTCCAACGTCAGCTTTTGCAGAATGGTAGCGCGAGGGTCTTTCACTTTGTATTCCCGATGACCCAGACCCCAAATCTTCTCTTTATTGGCTAGCTTCTTATCCAACCAAGCACCGACATTGGCCGGGGAACCAATTTCATCCAACATATCCAACACTTTTTCATTTGCCCCGCCATGCAACGGCCCCGAAAGCGTACCAATCGCAGCGGCAATCACACTGGTGGGTGAAGCCAGCGTGGAGCTGGTAACCAGTGAGGCAAAAGTGGAGGCATTAATCGTATGCTCTGCATGGAGAATCAAGCAGGTATCAAATATTTTTGCCAGCATCGGGTCTGGCTCTTCACGATTAAGCATAAAGAGAAAGTTTTCTGCGAACGATAAATCATAGCGCGGTTCTTCAGGGTCGTAGCCACTGCGAATATGCTCCCACATGGTGACAATAACCGGCATACGAGCCAATATTTTCACCGTCATGTTATGTACATAATCGAGATCGTTACACATTTCAGGACTGGTTAAACAGTCGTTTGCGGGATAGAACATACCCAGGCTCGCCACTGCCGTCTGCAGCATCTCCATGGGGTGCCCGCTTGCGGGCAACGATTTCATCATCGAACGAATATTATACTTAACCCGGCGATTTGCCTTCAGTTGCTCATCGAAGAGGGTAAGCTCATCGGCCGATGGCAGTCGACCATCCAGCAACAACAGTGTCGTCTCTTCAAAGCTACTATGTTTACTCAGCTGCTCAATCGAATAACCACGGTATGAAAGAACCCCTTTCTCACCGTCAATATCCGAAATATTTGATTTGGTCGCTGGCACACCCGCCAAGCCTGGCAAATATTCACTCATCAATTTTTCACCTTTTCTTTTACACTGTGCAAAAAAAAGGAGGCTTAACACCTCCTGTTTTCTGTGGATTATGCCATCAACCCAAAACGGTTATCAAACCGAGAATGATGAGCCGCAACCACAAGTTGTTGATGCATTCGGATTACGAATTACAAACTGAGACCCTTCCAGCCCTTCAGTATAATCAATCTCCGCGCCGACAAGATATTGATAACTCATCGGGTCGATTAAGAGTTTAACCCCATCATTTTCGACACAAGTGTCCCCATCATTAACAGTTTCATCAAATGTAAAACCGTATTGAAAGCCAGAACAACCGCCACCCGATATAAAGACACGCAGCATCAAAGCGTCGTTTGCCTCTTCAACAATGAGTGTTTTTACCTTACTGGCCGCTGAATCGGTAAAAATAATAGGGTTCTCTTCTTCAGTCGCTAATTCAGTCAACACTTAACCTCTCCAAAAACAATAACACTTAGTGTGGGGCCTTTTCGTCAAGATAGCCCATTACGGCAGATTCTACCACGTCTTGCTGCTCTTTTACCCCAACCGCATCTTTTTGCTGCTGCTCCTTGGACTGATGAACTAGGCTGCCGTTCACTTCTGCCCCCATTGCCATTTCGAGAAGATCATAATAGACATCACCCTCCACTCGCGCCTCAGAGGCCAGCTCAACGCTCTCAGAGGAGTAGACATCACCTTTCACCTTGCCATTCAGAACCACATGATCAACCTGAACATTACCCTCGATATAGCCCTGCTTACTGACAATCAGGGTCGATGTACCTTCGCCATCAGAGACAATATTGCCAATCACTTTGCCATCGACATGCAGACCGCCGTTAAAGAGCAAGTCACCATGAATGGCGGTGTTTGGACCAATCAATGAGTCAATTTTACCACTGGCATTGCTCTTTTTTTTCTTATCCCACATAGTTCACCTCACTTTTGCCAAATTTCTGCGTTACTCTTTTTAACAAAAGAGTGGGGAAGGCTACTCCCCATCAATCGTTGCCTCTGGCCAGGAAAAACTTTCACTTATGGTGTTTCCACCACGCCGTGGTTTAACAGCCACCTCAACCGAGCGCGGCGAGAAGCCATCAGGCAGCCGAAGATCACCCTCAAACATCTGAAAATATTTAAAGCGGTAGTTAAGTGTTTTCTTTGCGCTATCATCAACTTCTTGAAGAGAGAGGCGATGAGTACGCCCCTCTAAAACACCAGAAAGCGTGATCTCCACCACCCCCCTTGTTACCCGTTCATTCTTTAAAACCTGAGTTAACACCAGCTGATAACGAAAGAGCTGCGCGGCGGCCAAGGGGACAATTTCCAAGCGCTGAATAAGTGTACCGGATTTGACCTCTGACGGTGAAACAATACCCCGGTAAAAAGCGATCTCCTCTCGCAGCTCCAAAGAGGCTTGTTGCTGCTCTTTCAACAGTGCTTTGACCTCAGTGATCGCGGCCTCATCGATCTTTCGCTCTTGGGTTGACTGTAGCAGCTGCAACTTCAACTCATATACTTGTGCCCGCTGCTCGTCCAACATCAACTGCTGCTGCTCTAACTGTTGTGGCAACAGGTGTAGAAGATCACCCGCACGCTGATACCCGAGCAGATAACCCGCAGCGACAGCTGAAAGAAGAAGGAGAATCAACACAAGCTGCCTCACCCGCTTCGAGCCATAAGCTCGAATCTCCAACCCTGCTGAATGATTACTCAATTGAGTTTAATACTAGGGTAGCAGTGCAACATGATCAATCCCCTCCGCCTCATCCAGCCCCAGCATGATATTCATATTATGAATCGCCTGGCCTGCAGCCCCTTTAACTAAGTTATCGATAACCGACAGAACCACCACAACATCACTATTTTGTGGCCGATGTATCGCAATGCGGCATACATTCGACCCCTTGACGCTGCGCGTTTCGGGGTGCGCGCCTGCGGGCAAAATATCCACAAAGTGTTCACCTGCATAACGCTGCTCATAAAGTGCTTGTAGATCAACACTCCGGTCAATAACGGTCGTGTAGAGCGTTGCGTGAATACCACGCACCATGGGTGTCAGATGAGGAACAAACGTCAACCCTACTGGCTTGCCAGCTTGGTCGCTTAATGTTTGGCTAATTTCAGGCTGGTGCCGATGACCCGGCACCGCATACGCTTTCATCGACTCACTCACTTCGCAGAGGAGCTGTGCGACGTGGGCTTTTCTCCCGGCACCACTCACCCCAGACTTCACATCCGCGATCAGGTGATCCGCATCAGCCAGACCCGCTTCAATCAGGGGTAAAAACCCCAGCGTCGTCGCCGTAGGATAACAACCTGGATTGGCAATCAAACGGGCCTTTCGAATCGCATCACGATTAATTTCTGGCAACCCATAAACCGCTTCATCGATCAGTTCAGGGCACGCATGTGGCATACCGTACCACTCACTCCAGAGTGCGACATCTTTAATCCGAAAGTCTGCGGCAAGGTCAATAACCTTCACACCCGCTGCAAGCAGAGCGGGCACCATCTTCATCGCCACGCCGTTGGGAGTGGCAAAAAACACCACATCACAGGATGATAAAAGTGCTAGGTCAGGCGCTTTGAAAGGGAGATCCAGATGGCCCCGAAGGTTAGGAAACATCTCAGAAACCAGCACACCGGCATCTGCACGTGAAGTTACCGCCGTCAATGTCACCTCAGGGTGCTTCACCAGCAAGCGCAGCAACTCAACCCCGGTATAACCGGTACCACCCACGATGCCCACCTTAACCATCTCACTCACTCCAATTTAAATTTGTTACTCTTTTTCCAGCGGATAAAACGCCCGATTAATGTAGGCGACCAGCGCGGCGATCTGCTCTGCTGTTAGCACCGACTTCCAAGCGGGCATTTTGGTGTCAACCACACCATCTTCGATTGCCTTGGTCAACCGACTAGCGGTCATACCGGCCATCTGCTCAGGGTCGGTCAAATCACGAGGCAGAGGCTCCAGGAAACTACCAATCCAGTTTTTGCCGGTACCCGCCATACCGTGACAAAAGGCGCAACCATCCTGAAACAGTGCCTCTCCTTGTTGCTCCTGCTCGGTCAGATCATCAATAACCGGCTTAATGTCGTGCCTACCAAAAACAGAGGCTTCAGAAACCGCATCTGCCCTTACCGAGCGGTGCGAATATCCATTGCGAGGGTATGAAACCGCCTTTGGAACCCAAGTGTCCCCCTCATTTTTGACCTTACCCCGATCGTGACACGCCACGCAACTCTCCATAAAGAGTTTAAGCCCGGCTATCTGCTGCTCTGTCAGCGTCTCTTCCAGTGAGTCTGTCGGGATTTCACCGGTGGCAAATGGGAACGCGATGGCATAGCGCTCATGATTAGACCAACCATTTTCAGCGGTATGGTAGCGAGTGTTAGCTCGTTTGTTGAGCATAAACTCTTGCCGAACAAACTCCACCACCAACTCAATTTCATCCGCTGTTAACCACGCATCAAAGCTCTTCATGGCCGTACCAGGCTTACCCAGCGTCACCACTTCCAACATTTTCTCTTTGCTTAGTTTTAATGGGTCAGTGGTGCGAAAGTTTCTTGGCTTTGGATCCAGATAGGTTGCTGCCTGAGTCACCGCATCACCCGAATAAGCGTGACAGAAATAGCAGCGGTAATTATAGATTGCGCGACCCCGTTCATAATCGGGCACACTCTTATTTTTTGAAATGCTGGGGTAATAAGAGTGCGCTGCCAGAATAGGGCCACCCTGTTTTATCTGCTCACTCGGGTCATACAGCAACACCGAATCAGCAGCAGGCTCAATCGCTACTCGTTTTTTTTTTGCTTGACCTTATCCAAGTCCTCTTCACTTACCCCTGGCATATCACTGCGAATAAAGGCACGGAAGACAAACTCGGCAACATTGGCCACCTCTTGGTCACTCAACACCTTGCTCCAAGCAGGCATTACACTACCCGGCAAGCCGTTATAGACCGCCTCGTAGATCTTGGGGCGATTCAGTGCACGACGAGAGTCTGAGCTAATGAAGTTACGCGGCTTTGGGTTAATAAAGAAAGCACGGGGGCCTTGCCCATCGCCCTTCACACCATGGCAAACAAAACAGTTACGAACAAAGATCTCTCGCCCTTCATTGGGATCACCATAGAGTCCATCTGGAAAGGGAATTGACATAAAGCGTTTGGGATCATCAAATGCCAATCCAGTTGAAGGGATATCTCTCTGGGATCCTTCCAGAATCGACTTTTCAGCCATAACAGCCTCCACCGGCAACCCCATTAATGCAAGGCGGACATAATCAACCATTGAGGAGATCTCTTGCTGAGTCAACCGCGAACCATAGGGCATCATCGCCTTACCTGCTCGACCATAGGTGATTGACTCAATCATACGCTTGCGGCTTAACTCACCCTTGGTGCGATCAGTGGTGAAATTACGCGGCGCTGTCGCCATATTGGAGCGTGTCCAGACACCTGTCTCGCCAAAATCCCCATGACAGACAGAGCAGTTGTCCATGTAAAGCTTCTCGCCCACCTCCAAATTAAGCCGAAGATCTTCGGGAAGAGCCGCCTTTACGTCAGCAACAAAAGTATCGTAAACGTAATCCGAAACTTGTCTTATCTCATCACGACTCAAACGTGAATCCCAGGCCGCCATAGCCGTGTTCGGACGACCTTTTGTGGTGGAGATATAGATGCGTATCGGATCCAACTCAAATGCACTCTGCATCGAAGTGAAATCACGGGGGGGAGGATTTAATGTGCTCCCTCTACCATCACCTTCAACACCGTGGCACGAGACACAATGCTCTTTATAAATGCGCTCGCCCGTCGAAGCGGCAACCGCACCAGAAAAGCACAACATCAGAGCAAATAGCCCCCCGAAAAGAGCCGTAAAAAAAGTTTTCTTCATCCCCATAACTACCTGTCTATATCCGCTGATTATTCTATGTAGCAATGCTATCACAGAACAATCACCGGCAGGAAAAGCTAACCCGGTTATTTCATCAATTCCACACAATCTTGTTTCTCTACTGCCTGCTTGGACGCAGGCATGGGGCGACAGCAGGGTGCGGTTTGGTTCTACAAAAAGATTACACGCTCACTTGCGACAAGGTGGCGTTTTACAACTCTCAACAATAGATAGCTTTTCGGCACCAAAATCTTGACCAAGGCGGGTTAGTAACTGCTGATAACAGCGGGAGGCGTAAGCAGAAAAATTGGGTTCAGACCACTCATTCAATTCAACCCTCAACTGGCCACTCCCCTCAAGACTTAAACGCAGATCCATCGCCTTCAAATTATTACTAATCAAATACTCTCGCTGCTGCCCCGTACCGACGACCAATAGGGTGGCACTTCTTTTAGAAAAACAACCATCGCGGTGCCGACGCAGCGCCGCAACAGTACGCTTCAGTTGAACCGCATTTTCACTGCTAAACCCACTGGAGACGGTCACCACAGATTTTGTGGAGTAACTACACGCCGAAAGAAAAAACAGAGAGAACAACAGACCCCATACCAAACGCACTACCAGAGCTCCTACAGAAAGATACTAATTATTATAGGACAATTATCTAGCGGGTGAATTCCTCACCCACTAAATTGCCAGTACACACTCCAACGCCAGCGGGTTAGAATACAGGTACACAGATCATAAACACGGTACCCCTATGAGTGATTATTTCGACGAAGCGTTTGACGATGACGAGCTTGATGGTGAAGATATTAAAAGCAGATCCGAACTCAAACGTGAAGTACAGGC
>JALSJH010000108.1 GCA_026989455.1 Chromatiales bacterium
ATACAGATAAAAACACGCACTATAAAAAGGTTATTCATTGTGCCAGATTCTATTCAAAAAACATCATTATTAGAAGAAACGCGCAATTTATTACGCAGGTATGGTTATGCGTATAGCACGGAAAAAACCTATTGTGATTGGGTTACACGGCTTGTTAACTTTCATGGCATTAAAAGTCGAGAGGCGCTTCTTTTAGATGCGGAGCAAAAAGTTGAGCAGTTTTTAACCCATTTGGCGGTTAATAAAAATGTGGCACCTTCTACTCAAAATCAGGCGTTTAATGCGTTGGTTTTTTTGTATAGCAAGGTGTTAAACGCGCCTTTAGAGGGGGTCTGCGCTAGCCGCTCTCGTAAGGAGCCTAGAATCCCGGTGGTCTTAACCAAAGAGGAGGTGGCGGACGTTTTAACCTTGCTGGAGGGTACAACGGGCTTAATTGTAAAGCTGTTATATGCGGGTGGTTTACGTATTTCAGAGGCGGTGCGTTTGCGCGTTCAGGATGTCGATTTTGGTTTTAAACAGATTACGGTTCGGGATGGTAAGGGGAAAAAAGATCGGGTAACGCCATTGGCGAATAATATTATTGTGCCTTTGCAGCTACATTTGAAGAAGGTGGTTTTAGTTCATCAGCAAGATTTAAATATTGGGCTGGGTTCGGTTCACTTGCCTTATGCGCTGGCGAAAAAATATCCGAATGCGGATAAGGAGATTGGTTGGCAGTATGTGTTTCCCAGTCGGCGTATTGCGGTGGATCCTCGAAGTGGCATTGAAAGAAGACACCATATTAATCAATCGGTGGTCAATAAGGCGATTAAACGTGCGGTTAAGCAGTGCGGCATTACTAAAAAAGTGTCTGCCCATACTTTTCGCCACTCTTTTGCTACCCATCTTTTACAAACGGGGACGGATATTCGGACGATTCAATCACTGTTAGGTCATGCGGATTTGCAAACGACGATGATTTATACCCATGTATTGAAGCAAGGGGCGCAGGGTGTCACGAGTCCGTTGGATCTTTTGTAATGTCCCACCTGATCCAATGTACACGCGATGGGGGTGGTTACTCTATAAGTGTGCGCAGCAGTGCTGAGAATGAGGCGGGTTGAAAAGGTTTGTCACAGACGGCGGAGACTCCTTCTTGGTGTACGGCGGCTAGGCGCTGTTCGTCATGTTCGCCGGTTACCATTAACACCGGGATGCTGCTTAGGGTGTCGGATGAACGCACGTAACGTACCAGCGCTTGGCCATCCATCTCGGGCATGTTGAAGTCGGTAATCACCAAGTCAAAATAGCCGCTTTCTAGCTCGGTAACGGCTTCTGAGCCATTGGTGGCCTCTACAATATTTTCTATGCCCAGGCCATTCAGAATGCGCCGCAACATGCTGCGGGAGATGTTGCTGTCATCCACTAGCAGTACCCGCAAGTCTGCAAAAAAGTCATCGTTTTCTTGAGTCTCTGGCTCCACAAAGTCCATTGTGGCGGCTAGGGCGCGGTGCAGATCTTTTGGTTCGAAGGGTTTGGGTAGAATGGCCACGACACCCGCCTGACGAATGGGGTCGAGCGCCTGCTCATCTGTCTCGCTAGAGATCAACATGAACATCACCTGTTCAAAGCGTTTGTTTTTGCGTATGGCGTGGACCAGCTCAACGCCGGTCATGTCGGGAAGGTAGAGTGCACTCACTACCAGGTCGGGCAGTAGTCGGGGCAGTGCGGATAGCGCCGCTTCACCACTGGAGAACCATTTGTAGTGAGCAACCCCTTCTGCCAAGAGGTTTTGCCCTATAATGCGCCCTTGGGTTCGTGAAGGCTCAACCACGACTATTGAAAGATCTGAGAACTCCACTACTACCTCCTACGGCTGCCAAAAACCCAGCGATTTACCCAAACAGCATTATGTAGTGGATGATTTTTCCACCTTGCCAACTTTATTTAGTAACTGCTCTCTTTGGGCGGCGACAACTTCCGTAAAGTGCTCAACCGCCGCAGCCAGAAACCACTGTACCACTGTGCTGCGGTAAACTCGAAGTGAGAGTTGCAGCTCTTCGGGGCTCATATCGCCCAGCGCTGAGCGGTAGATCATCTCTGTGGTATATCGGCCACTCTCAAGATAGTCGGTATAGAGCTGTTGCAGCAGAAGCTCTTCTGGAAACTGTGCCGGCACACCCTGTTGTACCTCTTGCATTCGCAACATGGTTAATGTCGCCAGTGCCTGTACACCAGCATAGAGTTCATTGCCAGCACTGGCGCGATCCAGCCCATCAATAATATAGGTTTTTTGTCGACTTAATGGCGCGGATGGGTACTCTTTAGCGTAGGCGCGTAATGCCGCCATATTTTCAGCGGCCGCGACCTGTTTAACCTGCGCTTGCACTCGCTGAATCTGCTCGGAACGCAGGCTCGAAAGCAGCAGCTCAAAACGGTTCGCGTCGTAGCTGTCGACTAGCTGTGCCGCGAGTTTGCGGGTTAGCAGCTGCGGGTCGAAGTAGCGGTCGATAAAACCCTCCAACTCGCTATAGTCGTGCGTACCGGAAGCGACCCCTTCAAGGCGGCGTTGATTTAAGCCGCGCACCATGGTGCTGTGCAGTTCACTGAAGTGGTTGTCGATACCCAGTAACTGCAACGCCTCAATAATCTTTCTCTCTTTCATTTCACTGGCAATCACCTGAGTAACACAGAGCGAGAGTAGTGCCACAGCAAACATTATTCGTACAACCAAAACGGTTCTCCACTTTGAAGGAAGCGCTGATTAAGTCTGGATTATTTCAGCCAGCATAAAACATTGATGACTTGATCAGAGCTTCTTTAGTAATCAAACGTAGTGACAGATGTAATCGAGCAGCTCGGTTACTTCTATATCAAATGATGAGTTGGCGGCCACATCAAAACGCTGGCCTGCTTTATAGGTTACCCACGCTTCACTACCCGCCAGCTTGACGCGACAAGCACCCTGCAACAGCTCCATCACCTCTGCCGCTTCAGTGGCAAAATTATAACTGCCAAGCTGCATAATGCCCAGTGTAACCACATCACCATCTGAGGTGACGACTCGACGACTGGTTACTCGTCCACCATCATAAATATTAGCTTTTTTGGTGATCTCTGAATTTTTGTAACTCATTTTCTACCCCTGCAAATAGACTACTTTTCAATTTCCAGCAACTCTATATCAAAAACCAGCACCGCATTCGGCCCGATCATGGGTGGTGCGCCACGTTCGCCGTATGCTAACTCAGAAGGGATGGTAACCTGATAGTGGGAGCCCACTGGCATCATTTGCAGTATCGCGGTCCAGCCTGGAATCACGCGGTTGACCGGAAAAGTGGCGGGTTCATTACGGCTATATGAGCTGTCGAACTCAAGCCCATTAATCAACACCCCCCGATAGTGTACTTTTACGGTGTCCGTTGCGCTGGGCTTATCGCCCTCACCCTGGGTGATTACTTTATATTGCAGGCCATTGTCGAGCACGGTGATGTCTGGCTTTGTGCTGTTCTCTTCAAGGTAGGCTATCCCCTGTGCGTGGTTATTTTCACTCGCAGCTTGGCGGCGCTCTTCACCCCGCTGTTGAAAGAGTTCCATCACTTGCTGGTTCTCTTGGGGCGAGAGCCGGGATTCAGCACCTTGCAGCCCTTCTCGAAGTGCCGCGCTATAAAGGTCGGCGTTGATCGCAATCCCTTCAGCGGCCAGCCGTTGGCCAAGCTGGTAGCCTAGGGTATAACTAAGCCGATCCTCTTCGCTTTGCAGCGCCTGAGGGGTTTCGGCTACCACAGCACTACTCATTAGCAGCGCAACGGCACTGGCTATCGCTATTCGCATTGTATTCTCCTCGATTACACAGTTCTGGCTTTATTGTACAGATGACAGCGCCATTTTGGAGTGAAAAAGTAGTCAAAAAGTTCAACCCAAGCCAGTTTGTCACTAAAAACCACCGCCTCGCGCCAGCCAGCCCCCTTTTTGGCGGCTGTTTAACGCCTGCAGCAAGATCGCGGCTTTGCCGCTGCTGATGTGTTCAGTCACATCGGCGGAGGAGAACCCCAACCACAACAAAAAAATCTTTAATATCAATGAATTACAGATGCAGCCAGCGGGCACTTTGCTACGCGAGTAGAGAACCCGCCACACAAAGCTGAAAAAGAGTGGAGCGGGTGATGGGAATCGAACCCACGTCTCGAGCTTGGGAAGCTGGAGTAATAGCCATTATACGACACCCGCAATGGCACCAACTTATCAAAAAAAACCCTCAGATACAAAGCCTTAATCCTCAGATAGGGGTGTGCAGTGAACCACCATCAAGCAAAACCTTTGGAGCTATCGCAACAAAAAACGTAAAATAGCGTGATCTAAAACCGGATATTGAATATGCAAATCTTTGTTAATGGCGAGAGCCGCCTTGTTTCAGAAGGGTTTACCGCCGCACAATTGGTAGAAGAGCTGGGGCTTACGGGCCGACGCGTGGCGATGGAGGTTAACCTCGACATTGTCACACGCAGCCAATACCCACAACACACCTTCAATGAAGGTGACAAAGTAGAGGTAGTTCATGCCATTGGTGGGGGATAAATCCACAATAGATAGAGATAGCTACCTGGCATCCAGTGAGTTTATCGACTGGAAACACCCTGAAATACTCAAGGTGGCTCAAACGCTGTCACAGGGTAAAAAAACACCTGTGGCAGTTGCAAAAAGCTGCTTTGAGTATGTGCGAGATGAGATAAAACACAGCAGTGATTATCGACTCAATCCGGTAACCTGCAAGGCATCCGATGTATTTAAACATCAAACCGGTTTCTGCTATGCAAAAAGCCATCTACTGGCGGCACTACTCAGAGCCAACACGCTGCCTGCGGGGCTTTGCTACCAACGGCTAACCATTGAAAACAGCGTACCGCCTTACTGTTTGCATGGTCTTAATGCGGTCTACTTACCTGAGCAGGGGTGGTATCGTATGGATGCCAGGGGAAATAAAGAGGGGGTGATGGCCGATTTTACACCCCCTCTAGAGAAGCTAGCCTTCCCCATAACCGTAGAGGGAGAGGTCGATTTCCAAGAGATATGGCCAGAGCCATTAGCTGAAGTGATTCGGCTTCTCGAATCATCCACCCATTATCAGCAAGTGCTGGAAAAGTTGCCAGATAGTGAAATCTTATATCTGTAAAGAAAGGAGAAGCACCATGTACATCGCCATGAATCGTTTCAAAATTAAGCCTGGCAGTGA
This sequence comes from Chromatiales bacterium, assembly GCA_026989455.1. Classification (GTDB taxonomy): domain Bacteria; phylum Pseudomonadota; class Gammaproteobacteria; order RBG-16-57-12; family RBG-16-57-12; genus JAFLJP01. The sequence continues at coordinate 5,213 of JALSJH010000108.1, forward strand.
ACAGGCGTTCATCGACATCTGGAAAAACCGTGAAACCCACCTGGACACTGTCCCCGGCTTCAAGGAGTTTCATCTAGCCCAAGGTCCCAGCCATGATGACCACACCCTGTTTGCCTCTCACACCACCTGGAATTCAAAACAGGACTTCACCCACTGGACAGAGTCGGAGCAGTTTCGCAAGGCGCACGCTGGAGCGGGTGGAAAAAGCCAAAACATCTACCTCGGCCCGCCACAATTCGAAGGATTTGAAACGGTTATTTAATTTCCCCCTACTGACACCACGCTGTCAGTAACCCTGCGCTATAGTCGCATTATCAATCACCCACAAGGAGATCAACAATGATGACGCAAGCCATGAAACAACACGGGGCATTCAGCTGGAATGAGTTAATGACCGATGATGTGGCCGGTGCTAAAAGCTTTTACAGCGAATTATTGGGATGGAAACTAACGGATATGGAGAGCAGCTGCGGCAGCTACACCATGGCAAAAGCGGATGACACAGAAGTTGCCGGCATCATGGCCACGCCCGCAGAAGCTAAGGGAGTGCCTCCCTGCTGGGGCGCTTATGTCACCGTAAAGGATGTGGATGCCATGCCCGCGCAGGTTGAAAAACTGGGCGGAAAAGTACTGGCACCACCACAAGATATCCCTGAGGTCGGGCGCTTTACCGTGATTCAGGATCCCCAAGGAGCCGTGCTTATGCTGATCACCTATTCCGAACAGAACTAATCACGATGGCAAGCCGTTACTTCAGCGCGCAAACATTTGATTTTCTCACCACGCTGGCGGCCAACAACCGTCGTGATTGGTTTTTGGAAAACAAACTGCGTTACGAAGAGACGGTTCGCCAACCTCCGCACACGACTACCCCAAGTCGCCAACCATTTTTCACAAGCCACACCACTGATGCATTTTCTATGCAAAGCGCTGGAGCTACGCTTTTAAATGCGCCGCGCTGATCGCTTGTTCCAGATTGTTGGCCTGTTAAAACAGCACCAGTTCACCACCGCCCGTGACTTGGCAGATGCTCTGGAAGTGTCTGAGCGCACCATCTATCGAGATGTTCAGGACCTCTCACTCTCAGGTGTTCCCATCGAGGCAGAAACTGGCCACGGTTATCGCCTCATGAAAGGCTTTCACCTGCCACCGCTCATGTTTAATGAAGAGGAGTTAGCCGCCCTGATGCTCGGCGCTCGCATGGTACACGCCTGGACAGACAAAGGGCTGGCACAAGCCGCAAACCAGGCACTAAAGAAAATTGAAAACAGCCTACCCGAACGACTCAAACCCGAACTAGAGCGCCAAGAGTTACTGGTGCCCGACTTCAATGTTGATAGCAAAACAAAAACACACCTGGCGCTACTTCGCAGCAGCACTAGCCAACAGCAAAAAGTAACCTTCAACTACACCCGAGAAGATGGCCAACACTCATCACGCACCGTCCACCCATTAGGATTGTTTTACTGGGGGCGCACCTGGACCTTGGTGGCATGGTGCGAACTGCGCGATCAATTTCGCCACTTTCGACTCGACCGGATGAGCGACATAGCCCCCTTAAATGTAATATTCAACATCCGACCCGGCCAGACATTAAATGATTACCTTAACGCCATGCGCTGCCAGCACGACGAATATTCCCCATAGGTATTCAAATCCCATAGCACCCTCATTTATTTCTTATATTTAATCAATTAAGTAAATTTTGGTTGATACATCGTGTTATTTCTTGTTTTTAAGTATTTATTGATTTACTAACCACCAATCAACTATAGTTTCTCATATCGGAGAAATATAATGGCCAGAAAAATCAGACAACAACCCTTTCCCGAATCTCCTATTGTGGATTCAGTAGAGGCCTTTGGTGCATTTGTGCGAAGCCTTCGTACCCAACAACAGCTGCGCATTGATGATGCCGCCGCCCTATGCGGCGTTTCGGTTCAACTGTTATCAGACCTAGAGAATGGCAACCGGTCTGTGGGTCTGGATAAGGCACTCGCGGTTGCCCAGCAATTAGGGCTTAGTCTGCTAGCAGTACCAAAATCAGAACAGCCACAGGTTATCGCTGTCATTAAGAACCGACCATCATGAACACTCATAGCCTTTCAGCCTGGATAGGTGAACAACAGGTTGGCACCCTGAGCTATCATGACGATACGGGGCGCTTCTCTTTTACATATAAGCAAGCGTGGACGACACAAGCCGAGGCTTACCCAATCTCCCCAGCACTGCCCTTCCAACGTCCCGAAAAACAGACCGATGAGCTGCATTCTGTGAGTGTACGCCGCTTCTTTGAGAACCTGCTGCCTGAAGGAAAAGCACTTGAAGATGCCGCCTCAGCACATGCTGTTTCGAAAGGTAATCTGTTTGGCCTACTACATTGGCTGGGCCAAGAGAGCACCGGGGCGCTCGCCCTACTCCCCGAAGGCTCTACACCTGCACAGATTGATCCTGCGATGCGTGAAGTCACCTTTAAAGAACTCTCAGAACGTATCCAAGACCGAGCTAATCGCCCCTTTAATGTCTGGGATGGCCGTGTGCGCATGTCCATTGCCGGTTATCAAGACAAATTATCGGTCTATGTAGATGACAAAGGAAAGCTCTCCCTAGTGGAAGGTCTGCTGGCATCTACGCACATTCTCAAACCTGAGCCAATGAACCCCAATCTCTCCAAGCTGGTGGCCAACGAACACTTCTGTTTGAAGCTGGCCGCTACCTTAGGGATACCCTCTGCTGAGGTGAAAATCCTACGCGTGCCAGAGCCAGTATTAATGGTTAAACGTTTTGATCGCATCAAACATAACTCTCATGTAGAACGCTTACATGTGGTGGATAGCTGCCAGGCGCTCAACCTTAGCGTAAACCACAAGTATGAGCGCAACTTTGGCTATGGACGTGATGTCGCTAATATTCGTGATGGTGTCAGTTTCGAAAAGCTATTTTCTATCGCACCACTCACTCAGTTTGAAGCCGCAACCAAAATGACGCTAATACGCTGGGCAATTCTGCAATATCTAACTGGCAATAGCGATGCTCACGGGAAAAATCTCTCATTCCTAGTCGAACCCGGCGGGCTACGCCTTGCCCCTGCTTATGATCTCGCTTCAGTCTGCATCTATCCTGATATCGAACATGAATTTGCCATGGCGATGGGTGATGAGTTCGACATCACCAAAATCCGCGCTTTCGATTGGGCTGACTTTGCTGGGCGTTGCGGTGTAGAACGCAGGCTACTCGTGCGAGAAATGAACAGAATGATCAAAGTACTGAGAACAGAGCTACCTAAATTGCTAACCCTACCCGTCTACACTGCTGATGAGCAGGCAACACTTCAAGAAATTTATAACCTGATTATAAAGCAGGCTAAACAACTAGAAACTGATGCAAAAATGGTAACAAAGGTGACGCTTGGGTAGAGGTTTTAAGCCATTACTTAGCACTCATCAAACGATGACAGAAGAGTACCATCCCGATATAGAAATGGACTCCTTATTTGTATCCCACTTGTGTAGCAAAAAGGGGGTGCACGTGGCTCAGTTTTCAGGTGTTGTTGACAATTACCTTAACGCCCTGCGCTGCCAGCACGATGCATAAGCCCCTAAGTGCTATCATCTACGACTAAATAGAACCCTGAACCGACTATGACTATTATTCTCGCGACTCTCAACGCCCGCTTTAGCCATTCATCGCTCGGCTTACGTTATCTGATGGCGAATATGGGTGCGCTACAGTGTGATACTGAGATTATGGAGTTCACTATTCAGATGCGGCCAATTGATATTGCTGAGAGGCTGCTGGCGGCTGAGCCGAAGATCATCGGTCTTGGGGTCTATATCTGGAATATTGATGAGAGCAGTCGGTTGGTGGCGATTCTGAAGCAGGTCGCCCCCGAGGTGAAGATTGTATTGGGGGGGCCGGAGGTCAGCTTTGAGCATCAGCAGCAGCCGATTGTGGCATTGGCGGACTATGTAATGTGCGGTTTGTCGGATTGCAGTTTTGGCAAGCTATGCCAGCAGATCCTCTGTGGCCCGCAGCCGTTGATGAAGGTACATCCGTCCGATAGCACGGCTATTACTGATTTGAAGCTGCCGTATGCTTTTTATAGTGATGATGACATTAAGAACCGTGTCATTTATGTGGAGGCTTCGCGGGGCTGCCCTTTTAAGTGTGAGTTTTGTATCTCATCGCTGGATAAAACCGCTTACCCATTCAATCTGGAGGCTTTTTTGGCGGAGATGCAGGGGCTCTATGATCGCGGTGCCAGGCAGTTCAAGTTTGTTGATAGAACCTTCAACCTCAAGGTCGAGTCCAGCATTCGTATTATGGAGTTTTTTTTAGATCGACTGGATGAGCACCTCTTTCTTCATTTTGAGCTTATTCCTGACCACCTGCCCGAGCCACTAAAAGAGGTGATCAAACGATTCCCTGAAGGCTCGCTACAGTTTGAAATTGGTGTGCAGAGTTTTAACCCCGAGGTGCAGCGCAATATCAGCCGCCGCCAGAACAATCAAAAAAGTTGTGACAATATCCTCTGGTTAAGCAATGAGAGCCATGCACATATGCATACTGATCTGATCATCGGTTTGCCGGGGGAGGATATCCATAGTCTGCAACAGAGTTTTGATACCTTGGTTAATTTAACCCCCCATGAGATTCAGGTGGGCATTTTGAAACGACTGCGCGGCACGCCATTAATTCGCCATACCGAAGCCTTTCAACTCCGCTTCAATCCTCACCCGCCCTACAACATCCTCAGCACCAGCACCCTTGATTTTGCGACGCTGCAGCGGCTCACCCGTTTCACACGCTACTGGGATCTTATCGCCAACTCCGGACGTTTTGCTAATACGCTGCCGTTACTGCTGGGTGAGGCACCTTTTGACAATTTTTTGGCTCTAAGTGATTGGCTGTTTACCACCACGCGGCAGACCCATAAAATTGCTCTTGCCAAGTTATTTGAGTATCTGTACCACGGGCTACTGACTCTTTTTAATCTTGATAAAGAGCAGGTTGAAAAGTTATTGCTGAGCGATTTTAAACGCTCCGGCATCAAGGGATACCCCAAGTTCCTAGGGACAACGCACTCTCAAGAAAGCAGCCGCACTACGCAAACCAACAGGCCCAAGCGGCAAGCCCGGCATTTAACCTGAGAGCGACGCAGACTACCCGCCCCAGCGGGGCTAACAAAGAGCCTCAAGGTTGATAATTACAGGTGCTCAACCTCTTTTCGGAGTGATGTTAGCGTCTGCTGTACTTTATCCATCGCATGCTCGACCTCTTCCAGTACAGCGGTACTGATCGCCGATTCAATGAGCAGCGAAAGCTCATCAAAATGTTTTTCACCCACATGCTCTACGCCACTTTTACTCAGTTTGCTTTTAAAGGCATCCACAATATGCTCTGCATGAGCCAGATGTTTATGTGTCATTGCTGCTCTCACTTCTTGGTTGGTTA
>JALSJH010000109.1 GCA_026989455.1 Chromatiales bacterium
AGCTGAAGCTTGCTCCTACCAATACATGTCGCGGATACCGCATATTGTAGGAGCCATCTTTAGATGGCGAAATAGCTAACCATCGCAAGCTGAAGCTTGCTCCTACCAATACCTATGGCGGATGCCACATATCGTAGGAGCCATCTTCAGATGGTGAAATAACATAAAATGCTTTACAGCGTTGAGGCGTGCTTCTCCAGATAAGAGGCAACGCCATCCGCATCCGGCTTCATCCCTTCATCACCCTTGTTCCAACCAGCAGGACAGACTTCGCCATGCTCTTCAGAGAATTGAAGCGCATCAACCAAACGTACCATCTCATCAACATTACGCCCAAGTGGCAGGTTGTTAACGATTTGAGACTGCACCACACCCTCTTTGTCGATCAGGAACGAACCACGCAGTGCCACAGAGTCTTCTGGGTGCTCAACACCGTAGGCCTTAACAATTGAGTGATCAATATCAGCCACCAGTGGGAAGCGGATAGGACCGATGCCACCCTTATCAACCGCTGTATTACGCCATGCATAATGGGAGAACTGTGAGTCGATAGAGATACCAACCACCTCAACACCACGCTCTTTCAGCGCATCAACACGGTGATCGTGCGCCAAAATTTCAGAGGGACAAACAAACGTAAAATCCAGTGGATAGAAGAACAGAACAACATATTTGCCACGCAGATCAGAAAGTTTAAAATTTTCTACGATGCTACCGTCTGCCAGTACGGCAGGAGCACAAAAATCAGGGGCTTGCTTAGTTACTAATACAGTCACGCTATTATCCTCTAGAGGTTGGGGGGGGCTTGTCACTATTCAGCGTATTCATCTTTTTCCTCAACTCTTTGTTATTTTCACACTCAATCGGTCACATATTCCCTATATGCTCCCTCTCTCCGTGTGAAAACCCCTCGATTTGAAGCAACATATAAACACGCCGAATAGCTACCGGCTCTTTTTCATTGGAAGTAGAATAGTACAACGCGAATTAGACCGAGTCTATACTTGCTTCAATTCTCCACTCATGCCGATGCTCAGTGTATTATGAAAGAATGAAGTGTCAAACAGTAAAACGACCATGAAGCCATGCTACCGGGGGCGGTTTGCCCCCTCACCCACCGGGCCACTCCATTTTGGCTCACTGGTCGCCGCTGTTGGCAGCTATTTAGTGGCAATAACGCAAAAGGGTGAGTGGCACCTTCGCATCGAAGATCTGGACCCGCCGAGAGAGCTGCCCGGTGCCACTGACGCAATACTCCGCGCCCTCGATACTTTTGGTTTTGCCTGGCATGGAGAGGTTATCTATCAAAGCCAACGCTATCCCGCCTACCGTGCGGCGCTGGAGCAGCTGCAAAAACAAGGGTTAACCTTTCCATGCCACTGCACACGAAAAAACTTATCAGCCTCGCCTATTTATTCTGGACACTGCCGCCATCAAGCAAACAGCAGCGTGCCACACACCACTCGACTGCGCGCACGGGATGAAGCGCCTACCATTCAATTTAATGATCGGCTCCAAGGGTTACAGCGACAAAACATTGCCGAAGAGGTGGGGGATTTTATTATTCAAAGGGCAGATGGCCTGTTCGCCTACCAACTGGCGGTGGTGGTTGATGATGCGGAACTGGGTATTACCGAAGTGGTGCGTGGTGGCGATCTTCTCACCGTAACCGGGCGGCAAATTTACCTACAGCAACAGCTAAATGTAACAACACCTGACTACTGCCATCTACCGGTAGTGACTAACCGCGCCGGAGATAAGCTCAGCAAGCAGACCTTTGCCCAGCCATTGGACACCGACCACCCGGCACCCCAGTTATGGTATGCACTTCTGTTTCTAGGCCAAGCACCACCCGCCGCACTTCGAAAAGACTCACTCTCCGAAATTTGGCAGTGGGCTAAGGAAAACTGGCGCATTGAAGCGGTACCCACACACCCCTCACCCGCACCGTTTGATAGAAAGTCAATAGAGCATTGAACGCCCAAGCTTTGGTTGTTGAATCAAGGTCAACCCCCTCTTTTCCAGCAGCGCAATAACGCCCTCCTCTCCCCCAAGGTGCCCTGCACCTATCACCACTAGGTGGTCACCGGCCTCTTCCAATAATAGGACGATTTTATCCGCCATCTGCCGGTTGCGCTGAACCACCAGACGATCAAACGGTGCCGCTAATTGTGGATAGTGCTGTTTGGGAGATGCCATCAGGCGATAGATAACAGCAGCATCACCTTGGTGCCATGCGCGGTTCATTTCACTAATATCACTGGCCGTTTCCGACATCTTCTCCAGCGTCAGTCGCAATGACAAATCCTGCTCTTCTCGGTTATCCCCAGCCAAGACAGCCAGCTGTTGATCGAGTGTCTCGAGACTAATAATCGGCTTGATACCCTGAGCCTTGCTAATCAGGTAATTATCCACACCCAGGTCGAAGCGATACCCCAGCTCACTGAGTTTTTGCAGTGTGATGGTGAGTGCCAGATACCAAGGGCGCATCTGCTGATAATTCGCTGGCAGTGCTGAGTATTGCGACAACAGCTTTAACGTCTCCGTACTCAGCTGCTCTGCTAGCGTCTCACCCACAGGCAACAACCCAAACTGTTGCATTTTTTGCGACATCTCCTGTGGTTCTATCGACTGGATATCCAACTCAACAACCAGCGAAGCGCTCTTTTGATAAGCATCATCCACACAGCTGTCCAGTGGATAATCCTCCTCCCGCATCATGTGAATAGAGCCCAGCAGGTAGAGCGTGTTGTACTCCCCTTGCACCTCCCATAACAAGCAGCGGCTATTTTCAGCGTGGAGCGGAACAAACCAGAGTAGCCCCAGCAACAGCAAGCCGCAACAAACAGACCTAGCGTAAGTTTTGTAGCTATTCACCATGAAGAGTCACCACTAAACGCCGCGCCCCACCGTGGTTACGATGCTCGCAAAGATAGATACCCTGCCAAAGCCCTAGTTTAAACTGCCCAGCACCGATGGGGATATTCAGGCTGCACCCTAAAATGCTGGCTTTCAAGTGTGCCGGAAGATCATCCGCACCCTCATCAACATGACGATAGTAGGGTTCATTTTCAGGCACACTACGGCGAAAATAGGCTTCAAAATCCTGTCTGACGGTGGGGTCTGCATTCTCATTAATGGTTAATGATGCGGAGGTGTGCTGAATAAAAATATTTGCCATACCCATCGAAAAATCACCCAGTTCAGGCAACTCACTCAACAGTTCGTGTGTAATCAGATGAAAGCCTCTTGGTTGAGGCCGTAAGCAGATCTCTTTCTGTACCCACATCAACACACCCCCCAACGGGTTAAGCCCGCGAAATAAACTCAGCACTTTCGGTATTCACCTTAATCACCTCACCCGGGCTAATATATTCCGGCACCTGAACCACCAACCCACTACTCAATGTTGCCGGCTTGGTGCGCGCGGATGCCGATGCACCTTTAATGCTCGGTGAAGTTTCACTAATCTCCAGAGTAACCGTGGTGGGCAGTTCAACCCCCATAAAGAGGTCATCAACGATCAAGGCATAAATACCCTCAAGGCCATCACTCAGATACTTTATCTCATCCTCTAGCACTTCGTCAGAGAGGGTGTACTGCTCATAGGTTTCGGTGTCCATAAAAGTGCAGCCGTCACCATCACGAAACAGAAACTGTACCTGACGCCGCATCAGATCAACATCCTGCAATGTCTCGTCGCCTTTATAGCTCGCCTCAAACTTCTGCTTACTCACCACATCGCGACCACGCAGTTTATAAAGCGTATTACCACTGCGTGAAGAGGGCGATTGAACCTGCACTCCTTTCACAATGATCGTTCGGTTATTAATTTTGAATACCGAACCCTTTTTAACCTCACCCGCTTTCATGGTGTTACTCCTCACAATTTATCATTGGCTGAGAGCCGTGCACGAGAAGTCGTTTTCGTTCCAATAAGGACAAATGGATCGTGCAAAAATCTTCCGCTATTTCAGTAGTGGGTGGCCTTTAGGTAGCTGCCGCGAATGCCACAGTGCCAGCTTATGCTTCATCGACTTAATGGAGACCTGATCTTCAGGCAGAGGAACCATCAATTTGTCGTGAATCAGCAGCCGGTATATATAGAGTATCTTCTCATTCAAAGAGTCAGTTGGCTCAAAAATAACCGCGCCGCGCTGCTCTCCGTACTTTACCCCCGCCTCAACTGCCAACTTGACTAACTCAGCCTCGTGCTTCAATTTCTTCATTACTTAGAACCCTTGTTAAAATAACCTGCACCCTCAGCATACTACGCAAAATCATCTACACCCACAGCAATCCCTTGGCCTCAAGGTACAATAAAAAAGCACCCGCTCGGCGGCTATGTACTGTTTTGCCAGGGAGCCAAAAACTTGCGCCGCATACCGAAGATTAGGTTACCCCTTAATCCCCACAACTGCTATCCCGGATATTTCATAAATTCTGTACAATCTAAGTAACTACTCAGCGTGTTTAGATTTTTCTTCAAATCGAGGTATTTTCGCACGGAAAGAGGGGGCATATAGGGAATATGTGACCGATTGAGTACGAAAATAACCAAGAGTTGAAGCAAAAGATGAATACGCTGAGTAGCTACCAATCTAAAACAAACAGCTCTGACTAACAATGGGAGTAACAAAAAATCCTTTACATTTTTAGTACTCCACCAAGATGGGCATAGAGGCTAAAGATTGGCCGTTGGTTGCCGAATGACAACCAGCAGGCGATCAAACGCGATCAATAGATGTTAAATTAGGTAACCATGTACTCCACACACCTACAATCACAAGATGATTTACTCCAAGAGCACGCCCCTATGGTAAAGCGGATCGCCTACCATTTAGCGGCACGGCTCCCCTCATCCGTGATGGTGGACGACCTGATTCAGGCGGGTATGATGGGCCTGCTGGATGCCAGTAAAAACTACGACCCCACCCAAGGCGCGAGCTTTAAAACCTACTCTTCGATTCGCATTCGCGGCTCAATGCTCGATGAGTTGCGCCGAAATGATTGGGCACCAAAATCGGTGCATCGCAAACATCGTGACATCACAAGTGCCATTAAAGAGATCGAGAACTCAACGGGCGGGGATGCCAAAGATGAAGAGATTGCCAACCACTTGGGGATTACCCTCGACGAATATTATAAAATATTGCAAGACTCCAGCACCTCAAAAATATTCAGCCTCGATGAGTTAGAGCTTGATGACGGTGCCATTAACGGAAGTGCCTCCAGCAGTGCCAGTGCCGGGCCACTGGAACAACTCCAGGGTGAGGATTTAAAGCGACTACTCGCCGATGCAATAGGCACACTACCCGAACGGGAAAAGCTGGTGATCACCCTCTACTACAACAGTGAATTGAACCTACGCGAAATCGGCTCTGTCATGGGGGTGAGTGAGTCCCGCGTTAGCCAAATCATGAGCCAGGCCATTATGCGCCTTAAGTCACGCATAAAAAATTCATGACCATTGCCGCACGCCACAAAAAACACTTTTTCAACCAAACCCGCCTGCATGAAGCCAACTATAATTTACTGCAACAACTCTTGGGCTGCCTAGACGAGATGGCACCACACTATCACTTCAAACTTGTAAAGAGCAGCGCACTTCACATAGAGACCAAAGAGCGGCACCGCTACACCACCTTTATTGAGTTAACGCTCAACTTGCCTCATTTGGCCGTTTTCAATACCGACCTGAATATTGAGGCTCGCGTCTACCACGATGCGCGGGTGGTAGAGGCCAGCCATTATCAAGGGCATGGGCGTTTTGCAGTGCAGAGTCACCTACCTAACGATAAAGGCTACCACCTTGACGAGAAGCAACAAGCCAACAAAATGCTACAGGAAGCCCTTCGCTACTCACTACTGCTTATACGAATGGCCTCCCACAAAACACATCCTTAAGGAAGCTCCGATCAAATAATGAATACTTGATCTGACTAATATCATCCTCACTCACCTATTGGCCAAACACAGCCCCCTCATGCGCCAACAACCAAGCCTTGCGCTCCAATCCGCCAGCGTATCCAGTCAACGTTCCATTACTGCCAATAACACGATGGCAGGGCACAATGATACCAATTGGGTTTTTACCATTAGCGGCACCCACTGCGCGTACTGCTTTAGGGCTATTCGCCATTTCAGCAACATCCGCATAAGAGACAACCTCCCCATACGGTATCTCTACCAAGCAACGCCAAACAGTCCGTTGAAACGGGGTACCCTGCTGATCAAGCGGCAGATCAAACACCCGCCGCTCACCCGCAAAATACGCTTTTAACTGCCGCTTGCAGCGCTCCGTTAGCTCACTACCATTAACAATGCGCTCCTCAACCGCAGAAAAATCTACCCGAGTAATCCCCTGAGCAGAGGCCTGAATTGTCAAAGTACCCACCGGAGTGTTCAAATAATCGGTATAGATCAAAGCTGGCTCCACAGTTGTAGTGTTAAATAGCTTCTCCAAGGCGCGGCTTGCTGCGGATCAAGCGACTGGCCTGTTTTCAACACCGCCTTTTTAACCCCAAGATCCCCCGCAAGATAGATATCCGGATCACTCAAACCACGTAACTTGGCGTAATCCACCGTCCACACCCCAATACCCTTCAAGGCTAGCCATTGCTGGGGGTCAGCAGGTGAAGAGTGATTTAAATAGTGTTGTGCCAGATGATGCAATGTCTGCTTACGCGATGCGGGCATTTTCAAAAAACCAAGTTCACTCTTCGCAATCGCACCGGGCGATGGAAACAGGCGATGATCGCCCATCTCCAAACCCAGCGTGGCAACCAATGTAGTCACCAGCTTACGCGCAGCCACAACAGAGACTTGTTGGCCCAGAATCGCCCTTATCCCCGCCTCAAATGGATTCCACACTCCAGGCAGGCGCAGCCCTGTTTTGATTGGAGCAGCCACAGAAAAAAAGCGCTCTAAATCTCGATTCACCGCATCAATATCCACATCCAGATCCAAAATACGCCGAATATTGTTAATGATCGCTTTCAAATGTGTCACATCGTCCAGCTCAATAGTGACCTCAAAGCTATTTTTATCGGCAACATGCTGCGCCGTAAAACAGCCACTACACCCCCGCCACTCAAATGTTCGCCCATAACTTTGCTCATCACACCACTCGAGACCCACAATAGATCGCGCCATAAAAAAATCACGCAGCGAGTTCCAATCATAGGGCGGGCGGTAGGTGAGGAGCAGCTTCAAAGAGCCAGATTCCACGCCCCCTGAGTTTCGTATTTGTGAAGGCGTTAAACCCAACTGTGACTGAAAACAGTCATTGAATCGACGCACACTCTTAAAGTGACTACTCAAGGCAACCTGGGTGATCGGAAGCTTTGTTTGGTGCAGTAATTGTTTAGCAAAGAGACATTGCTGATAGAGTGCGTAGGCCTTGGGTGAAATTCCAAGATATTTTTTAAACAGTTGTCGCAGATAGCGGTCACTGATCCCCAGCTGTTCGGCCAGCATCGGTAGCGATTTATCTTGCAAAGCGCCTTCACCAATCAGGCGAATAGCCCTGTCCAGGGTTGTATTAACCCCCTTCCAGGCAGGAGACCCTGGCGCACTGTCGGGGCGGCAGCGCAAACAGGGGCGATATCCAGCAACGGCCGCCTCTATCGCGGTAGAAAAATAGAGGATATTCTCCTCTTTTGGTGTGGTTGCAGGACAGATAGGACGACAGTAAATACCGGTGGTTTTAACCGCGATAAAAAACTTACCATCAAAACGAGGGTCCCGGGAGAGCCGAGCCTTTTGGCATACTTCAGGGTTCAACATCAATACATCTACGTTACTCTAGTTGACACCACTCTACCTCTCCACAACCAATAATACTGGCCAGAATCGGCACTCAACCCTTGATGGATTCGCTATTTTTCAACCCATTTCTGCAAAGCTTCGATAATCGACTTTGCTTGATCACTGCTTGAGATATTGAACTTGGATTTTTGATTATATTCGCCATTGCGTTTTTGATAGCGGCGAATGGTGTAGCGATCTTTGCTGTACTCCTCTTTACGGCCATCCCAATCCTGATAGCGATAAATAATCGTCGCCCAGGCACCTTTGGTCAGCACTTGTTTATCCAGCTCTTTAACCGTGACCAAATCACCGTCTTTATACTCAACTGTTAACTCTTCTACTGTTTCAGCCATACTTTTTTATCCTGTTGGTTGTTTGCTTACCCAATATAAACCACTCACTGCCTCCTGCCCACCAGTTTAACCCCTCAGTGCTGGGCAATTGGGCTTAAAAGGTCTTGAAGCAAGAGTCCAGATTTGGAGTTTTGATTACATCAAGTGGCGCAATGAAGGCTTTGCAAAGATTGGGGTGAGTTTTATTTCTCGCTCCCTGAAGCAACTCCATATAGCTTTGAATTGAAAGATGCTTATCTTTGTCTTTTTCAATGAGGTTGGCTGCTTTCTCATTACCCCTCTGAACCCATATCAGAATGTCAGTATCAAAGATCATGCCGGGGCTTTCTCATACACTCCAACTCTTCCAAAACCGTTTTATTGGGTTCGGCACACATTCCAAAAAAGGGATGATCTTTAATTTTCAGTTCTGACTTTTTTTGGCGGGCTTGATAATACCTTTAACTTTGCCGTGATAAAGAACGGTAACGCTCTCACTCCGATCAAGAGCTTTCAGGATTTCATTTGTTTTGTACCTTAAGTCTACTATAGATGCCTTCATAATCACCCCGACACCAAGCCTAAATATGACTATATAATAGTCATTTATAAAACCTCTTCAAGAACTGCGCGGTTTCTTTTTATTCAGAAGGTTACAACCATGCAATGATTTTTGTAACACATAACCACCAAAATCAGCAGCAAATTGTCCGCTGGATTTTTTTGTGTACGCCGAGCATGGGCATGAACTCATGAGGCAAAAATCCTCCGCAGGAAAATAACCGTCGAAACAATGTATGGCTGCAAGCGGTTGGCCTCATCAACTAAGCGTGTCGGTGTATACCTAAAACTTCAACTCTGCCAATTTTTCCACGAGCCACGTGATGGTTCCTTCATGATCTTTAGCAACTTTAGCCATACCAAAAAGCTTCAAGCTGCCTTCTTTGAATTTTGTTAACCAGCTTTTCGCTTGTTGCACTTCACTTTCTGAAAGATCGCCCTGTTTTTCAACCAATGCTTTTTTAAGCTGGCTTAACGCCTCCACCGCAGCCATTTTTTCAGCCGTAGCAGCTTCACACTCAAACACACCTTTGACCAGCCCATCCAGAGATGAAACTAGCTTTTTCACATCGTCAGCCGACAGACCGTTGGCGATATTAACCGTGCCACTGGCGCGACTATGGTCACCCACACTTAAAGCAGCGACAGGGCCATTAATCACCACACCCGCTTCTCGCTGCTTATCTTCAGACATAATCACCCCCAATATTTTTCTTAAATCATATTTCCGAGCCGATTCAGAGATAAACTCTGTGTTGCCATTTCGCGCGCAGGCAATTAACTGACCATAAGAGGCCTTTTCATCGCCATCAAAACCAAAGCGCTCGTCAGTAATCAACGCCTCGCGCGGCAGCTGCACTTTTTCGTCAGATTCAAGTTTGTCCATGCGTTTGAGGATCTCTTTCACACCGTGGCGAAAGATCTCCAGCACTTCGCGCACACCACTATTTGGGTCGCCCTCTTGTTCTGGTTGCACCCAGATATTTAATACCCGGTCGTGATAATCCACCTGTACGCGGGCTAATACATGATGGTCTTTAAGCTGAAAGATGGCACCGTTCTGCCACACTAATCTATCTTTTATATTTTGATGATTCTCGACCGAGAACATCGGCATGACGTGTCGCGGAAGAAAACCGCGAAATTGAAATTCAAACTTTAATGTGCCCAGTTTACTGTTATCAAAACCTAAATCATCTGGCTGTTTTGGCGCTAGTTTGTCGGGGAAAATAATATG
>JALSJH010000110.1 GCA_026989455.1 Chromatiales bacterium
TTGTCATTTCAGCACCCTCTGGGGCGGGTAAAACCTCGCTTGTGAAGGCGCTTGTTGAGTCCTGTGATGACATCAAGGTCTCGGTCTCACACACCACCCGGGATGCCCGACCCGGTGAGGTCGATGGGGTGCACTACAACTTTGTCGACAGTGACACCTTCCAGGAGATGATTGGCCGCGCCACCTTTTTGGAGCATGCCCAGGTTTTTGATAACTACTACGGAACCTGTGGCGATTGGGTGAGCAAGCAGCTGAGTAAAGGGATTGATGTCATTCTTGAGATCGATTGGCAAGGGGCACAACAGGTTCGCAAGATGATGCCGGAGTGTCTTTCTATTTTCATTTTGCCCCCCTCGCGACAGGCGCTAGAGCAGCGGCTTAAGGGACGCGGACAAGATAACGATGAGATTATTGCACGGCGTATGCGTGATGCTATTAATGAAATTACCCACTATAGCGAGTTTGACTACCTCATTATCAATGATGATTTCGATACCGCGCTTGCCGAACTGGGCAGCGTAATCCTCAGCCAGCGGTTGCGGATGCTGCCTCAACAACAGCGCAATGAACAATTATTGGACAATTTATTGTCATAGTAGATACAAATTAAGTAGAATTGGCTCCTTTCCGTCAATTGAATAAAATTAGGGTAACGCAAATGGCTCGCATCACAGTAGAAGATTGTCTTGACCACGTAGACAATCGCTTCAATTTAGTACTTGTCGCCGCAAAGCGTGCGCGCCAAATCAGCAATGGCAAAGAGCCTATGGTTGAGTGGGAGAATGACAAACCCACCGTAGTCGCATTGCGTGAAATTGCCGCCGGCAAAATCGACCAGCGTGAAATGCTCGAAGGGGTGATTGCCAAAGAGCACGCCCTTGAGTCAAAAGTGAGTGACGAAGAGCTGCAACAAGAACTCTAAGCTCAGCCTCGAGATTCACCTCTAATGTCCAGCATCAGTACACTTTGCCAGCAGCTCGAAGAGTATCTTGAGCCGTACCAGATTACCGAGGTCTATCGTGCCTATGTGTTTGGCGCGGAATCCCATGAGGGGCAATACCGTAAAAGCGGCGAGCCCTACATCACCCATCCGCTTGCGGTGGCCACTATTCTTGCCGAAATGCGCATGGATTACCGCTCACTCATGGCGGCCATTTTGCACGATGTTATCGAAGATACTGGTGTCGACAAAGCACAACTTGAAACCGGATTTGGCAACGAGGTTGCCGAGCTGGTGGACGGTGTCTCTAAACTGACCCACATCCATTTTGAAAGTAAGGTTGAAGCACAGGCGGCCAATTTTCGTAAAATGATTTTGGCCATGGTCAAGGATATTCGCGTTATCCTGATCAAACTGGCAGATCGCCTACACAACATGAGCACCTTGGGTGTCATGCGACCCGACAAGCGCCGCCGTATCGCCCGTGAAACCCTCGAAATCTATGTCCCTATCGCCAGCCGACTGGGCATGAACCAGCTACGAATTAGCCTAGAAGATCTTGGTTTTTTAGCCTACTACCCCAACCGCTATAAGGTGCTGAAGCAAGCGGTGCTCAAGGCGCGGGGGAATCGCAAAGAGATCCTCCATCGCATCGAAACGGCGATTAAAGAGCGTCTTGAGCAGGAGGGCATTCCCTGCCAAGTTATGGGCCGTGAAAAACACATCTACAGCCTCTACCAGAAGATGAAACGTAACCATCTTAACTTTTCTGAAGTGATGGATGTCTATGCTTTCCGTATCGTGGTCGACAACGTAGACAGCTGTTACCGCATTCTCGGCACCATGCACAACCTTTATAAGCCGGTACCCGGAAAATTCAAAGATTATATCGCCATCTCCAAAACCAATGGTTACCAATCCCTACATACCATCCTATTTGGCCCCTTTGGTGTACCCATCGAAATTCAGATCAGAACCACCAGCATGGATGAAGTGGCAGAGGCGGGCATTGCCGCCCATTGGCTCTATAAATCAGATGACAGTGAGTCGGGCAGCCAGGTACGGGCGCAGGAGTGGCTGCGGGAGCTGTTGGATATTCAAAATAGCGTGGGGGACTCACTGGAGTTCCTTGAAAATGTCAAAATCGACCTCTTTCCAGATGAAGTCTATGTTTTCACCCCCAAGGGGGAGATCATGGAGCTGCCGCGCCGCGCCACCACCGTCGATTTTGCCTATGCGGTACATACTGCGGTCGGCGACCGCTGTGTTGCCGCCAAGATAGACCGCAAACTGGTTCCCCTCAGCACCCGATTGCAAAATGGTCAAACCGTAGAGATCATCACTACCAAAGGCTCGCACCCCAATCCGGTGTGGCTCGACTTTGCCGTGACCGGAAAGGCACGCACCAGTATTCGTGCCGCACTTAAAGACCTGCAACATGATGAAGCACTGGCGCTGGGCAGACGCCTGCTTAACAAAACCCTTGGCGCTTTTTCCAGCTCCATAGAGCAGGTTTCTGAGCAATCCGTACAGTGTTATCTAGAGGAGCAAGCGTGTCAGAGCTTTGATGATCTACTGGTGGATATTGGTTTGGGTCAGCGGGTTGCGCTGATTGCCGCACGTCAGCTGATTTCAGACCAAGCGCCTGAAGGTGAAACAAATAGCTCAATCCAGCCACTCGCTATTCGTGGTACCGAAGGGATGGTGGTGGCCTTTGCCAAGTGCTGCCACCCCATTCCCGGCGACCCCATTTGTGGCCATGTCAGTATTGGGCGGGGCATCGTGATTCACACCGAATCCTGCAACAACACCGCAGAATTTCGTAACCGCCCTGAACAGAGTTTGGATGTTCAATGGGATAGCAGCGTAGAGGGGGAGTTTGCCGTGAGCATTCGTGTCGACGCACTCAATCGCCGTGGCGTAATGGCAACGGTTGCCGCAGCCATCGCCTCGCAGGAGTCCAACATCGAAAAGGTCTATACCGCCGAACATGATGGCACCCACCACTCCACCCTTTACACCATTACCGTTCGCAGCCGAGTCCACTTAGCCGCCATTATTCGCAAGTTGCGCGCACTCCCTAATGTGGCAAAAATCACCCGCACCCGTGGCTGAACCTTTCAACAACCCTGAGAACCCTAATGAAACAGATCATCCACACTGATAACGCACCCAAAGCCATTGGCACCTATTCGCAAGCGGTAAAAGTTGGCAATACAGTCTATTTGTCAGGCCAGATACCGCTGCTACCTGAAACAATGCAGATGGTTGAAGGTGACATCAAAACACAGATCCATCAGGTATTTAAAAACCTGCAAGCGGTGATCGAAGCCTCGGGGGGGAATTTTTCCGATGTGGTTAAACTCAATATTTTCCTGACCGACCTCGGTCATTTCGCTGCGGTTAATGAAGTGATGGGCGAATACTTCACACAGCCCTATCCAGCCCGTGCGGCAGTGGGTGTGGCTCAGCTGCCCCGTGATGCAGAGGTGGAGATGGATGGCATACTCGAGCTGCAAAGTTAATTTCAGGAACGAGCGCTCCATCAATATGATAATTACGGATTCAGCCTCCCTGTGGTGTTTCGCAGCAAGGCACAGCGCGAAGGCAATGGTTTTGTTTCCTTGTTGAGTACTGGAACGTGGCTGCGGAACACCACAGGGAAGCCCTCCGAGCCAGCTTGTCAACGCCCATGGACTATGTTGCGCCTCCTGACAAGGGAACAACCACTGTCTGCAAGGCGCGCCGTGAACGTTGACAAGCTGGCTGAACTCGAATTTATCACATTGATGGAGCACTAGCATGGCACTGGATAGCCAGCCAATCACCCGCTTGAAAGGGGTCGGCCCACGCATGGAAGAGAAGCTGGCCAAACTCGGCGTGCACTCGGTTCGAGACCTGCTGTTTCACCTGCCTGCCCGCTATCAGGATCGCACCCGTATCACCCCCATCGCTACACTGCGCCCTGGTGATAACGTCATGATTGAGGGCGAGGTTCAGCATACTGAGATCAAAATGGGCAGGCGGCGCATGCTGCTATCACGTATCAGTGATGGTAGTGGCTTGCTCACGCTACGTTTTTTCTACTTCAATAGCGGACAACAAAACCGCCTTAGCCAAGGGCAGCGGGTGCGCTGCTTTGGTGAAATTCGTGGCGGTGGTGCAACCCTTGAGATCATCCACCCTGAAATAAAGTTAATCAACGGTAATAGCCTCGCTGAAGCCCTCGATGAGTCGCTGACCCCCATCTACCCCACCACCGAAGGGCTGCAACAACCCACCCTGCGTAAACTGGTTAAACAGGCACTGGAGCTGCTCGCGCATGCCGAGGAGGCTCTGCCCGAACTACTCCCTGCCGAAACACGATCAGCGCACCATTACCCCACCACAGCTGAGGCGATACAGTTTATCCACTACCCGCCACCCGAGGTCTCACAAGCCGAATTGGAAGCGGGGACTCATCTCGCCCAGCAGCGGCTCGCATTTGAGGAGCTACTCGCCCACCAGCTCTCACTACGCGAGCTTCACCGCCACATCAGACAACAAGGGGGGCCTGCGCTTGATGGCAACGGCGCACTGCGCAAAATATTTTTACAACGCCTCCCCTTCCCGCTAACCGGCGCACAACAGCGTGTAATCACCGAAATCAACCAAGACCTAAGCCAACCCCATCCGATGCAACGGCTGGTACAGGGTGATGTCGGCTCAGGAAAAACTGTGGTCGCCGCCATCGCCGCTCTCACCGCCATTGAAGCGGGCTACCAAGCTGTTTTAATGGCGCCCACCGAACTGCTGGCAGAGCAACACTACCAAAGCTTTAGTGAGTGGCTGGCTCCACTCGACCTGCAAGTCAGCTTGCTGGCAGGTAAATCAAAAGGGAAGCAGCGTCAGGAGGCACTTGCAAACCTGGAATCAGGCGAGGCGCAGATGATAGTGGGCACTCACGCACTTTTCCAGCAGGGTGTTGAGTTTGCACGCTTAGGATTAGTCATTATTGATGAACAGCACCGTTTTGGTGTCCATCAACGGTTGGCGCTCAAGGAGAAAGGGGCTGCCGATAATTTGCTGCCTCACCAGCTGATCATGACCGCCACACCCATCCCCCGCACCCTCGCCATGTCGGTATTTGCCGACCTCGACTGCTCCACCATCGATGAGCTTCCTCCTGGGCGCACTCCGGTAGAGACCGTGGTGGTTCCCGATACTCGCCGCCCCGAAGTCATCCAGCGCATCCACTCCGCCTGCCAGAGCGGGCGACAGGTTTATTGGGTCTGTACACTGATTGAAGAGTCCGACCTGCTGCAGTGCCAAGCGGCCGAAGATGCGGAGATAGAGCTGCGTGATCTGTTATCGGGAGTGCGGATTGGACTGGTGCATGGACGCATGAAGTCCAGCGAAAAAGAGCAGATAATGGATGCCTTTAAGCGTGCTGAAATCGACCTTTTGGTGGCGACTACCGTCATCGAAGTGGGCGTCGATGTGGCCAACGCCTCCCTGATGGTGATTGAAAATTCCGAACGGCTAGGTCTTGCGCAGTTACACCAACTGCGAGGACGGGTCGGTCGCGGCACCACCCGCAGTAGTTGTCTGCTGATGTACCACGGCCCCCTCTCACGGCTTGCAAAATCCCGGCTCTCAATTATGCGTGAGACCAACGATGGATTTCTCATCGCCCGTCGAGACCTTGAAATACGTGGCCCCGGCGAAGTGCTAGGCACCCGCCAAACCGGAGATATCACCCTGCAAGTCGCCGATCTATTGCGTGATGAACAGCTATTACCACAAGTCGAAGTGGCCAGTGAGTTAATTCAACAACGCTACCCCCAACTCATCCAACCGCTGATCCAGCGCTGGATTGGCAAGGGGCTTAAATTTGCCGACGTGTGATTTAGCCCGGCTACTTACTCTACCGTAATTGTGGAGTTTTCAACCAATAGTGGGTAGGTGTAACCCATGCCGAAATCGGTGCCCAGCTTAACAGTACCCACTACTTTGATTGTCTGGCCCACTTGTGCGGTATCTTTGCTGGTCACAATCAAGCTGCCGCTGTTACCCGCGCCCGTGCCATCTTTGATGTGTATGAAGTTACGGCGCATGATGCCGTTGTTGACCTTAGTCACTTCACCGCGCAGCTCAACCTGTTGGCCACTTAACGCCTGACTGTTTTTGTTGACCTCTTCAACACTCTTTTTCTCTGCTGCCAACACCGAACCACTGGCTAGTGTCAGTGCGATCAGAGCACCCATTGCGATAATTGATTTGCGCATAATTTTATCCTCTAAAAAGTTAGTTGCTTTGTAACTATTCAGCGTGTTTAGATTTTTCTTCAAATCGAGGCATTTTCGCACGGAGAGAGGGAGCATATAGGGAATATGTGACCGATTGAGTACGAAAATAACAAAGAGTTGAAGAAAAAGATGAATACGCTGAGTGGTTAGGTTGCTTTTTTTAACACAGACACCCGTTAAGTGCCAGTTTAGGGTGAACAGTTTGTGGCAAATAGTGGCAAAAATACTCTCTTTAGCGCCTAGAGTGATTGGGGCGCACCCGACGAGTCGCCTCTGCCTGGTAGGGGTCATCTGGCCAATAGTGTTTAGGGTAACGCCCTTTAAGCTCTTTTTTAACGGCTTGATAGGTGTTGGCCCAGAAGCTGGCAAGATCCTGAGTCACTTGAATGGGGCGCTGTGCCGGCGAGAGCAGGTGAATGGTGAGTGTCACCTTGCCGCCAATAATTTTCGGGGTTTCCAGCAGACCAAACAGCTCTTGCAGGCGAGCGGCCAGTATGGGTGACGCTTGGCTATAATCGATTTTAATCCGTGAGCCACTGGGTATCTTCATGTGGCTGGGGGCTTCACGTTCGAGCTGTTGTTGCTGTTGCCAGCTAAGTTGACTGAGCAGTATCTCCTTGAGCTTTAATTTCTGCAGGTGTGCCAAGCTGCTTAGTCCCAGCAGATAGGGTAATAGCCATGTTTCCAGGGTATCGAGCAGCGCCTGTTTGCTCACATCGGGCCACGCCTCATCACCTGCTATGCTGGCTTGATGGGGGTGTAGCAACATTAACCGTGCTCGCAGATTTTCGCTCTCGCTATCCCAAGGCAATATCTGCAACCCTTTTTGGCGAACAGCGTCCATCAAACCTTGGCTAAGCTGCGTGGCGGGCACCTCTTTTAGTCGCTGCTCTTCTATGATGAGTGCACCCAGCTTTCGCTGCTGGCGGGCATGCACACGTTCACTGCGGCTATCCCAACCAACAAAGGTGTGCTGTGCTATTCTGGCTGACAGGTGTTGCTCCAGTTCGGTGAGTGCCACAGGTGCCGCCAGGTAGATGTGTGACTCCCGCCCTACGGTGCCCAGCTCAGCCACCACCAGATAAGCGGCATCACTGATGTTTTGATGATCCTTAAAGCAGGCCCCTTTGCCATTACTCAGCCGGTAGCGCGGCTCCACACCACCCCGATGCTGCGCAATACGATCGGGGTAGGCGAAGGCCAGCAGCAAACCACAATGAGTGGCCGTCTGTTGCGCCTCGCCGGTTTTTAGTTGCTGTTGCCAACGCCGGGCGGTGAGCTGTATGCGCTGCACCGCACCCCGATTAAGTTGTGAAGAGCGCGGATTATTGTGCAGTAACTCGATGCGCTGGCGCAGATCGGCATCACGATAACTGCCTTTAATAATATCTCTTTCACCCAGCAGGGCGGCCACCTCACAGGCCAGGCTGCCAAGCCCAATCTGCTCAGCCATCAACACCATATGTGCCAGACGGGGGTGCATACCCAGACGCGCCATGGCGCTGCCATGTTGGCTAATACGTCCTTTCTCATCCAACGCGCCTAACTGCTGTAGCAGCTCCCGTGCCTGAGCACACGCGGCGGTGGGTGGCTCTTCCAGCCAATTGAGCTGTTCAGGACGGCTTACCCCCCATCGTGCCAACTCCAACATTAGCCCAGCCAGATCAGCCTCCATAATCTCCGCCTGACCGTGTGCCAGCAGTCGCCCATGCTGCTCTTTACTCCAGAGCCGGTAGCAGACACCCGCCTCCAGACGACCCGCTCGACCACTACGTTGCGTTGCAGACGCTCGAGTCACGGCGGTGGTCTCTAGACGACTCATGCCACTTTGTGGGCTGAATTTTGGCTGGCGTTGCAAGCCAGCATCAATCACCACCCTCACTCCCTCAATGGTGAGTGAGGTCTCGGCAATCGAGGTGGCCAGCACAACCTTGCGTTCACCCTCTACACTGGGTCGAATTGCCCTCTCCTGAGCATCACGCGAGAGATCACCATAGAGTGGGCAGATGATGATATGAGCAGCCAAGTCTGCTGCCTCAAGCCGCTGTTTAACACGCTGTATCTCCCCGGCACCGGGTAGAAAAACCAGCAGGTCTCCCGATTCATCAGCGAGTGCATTAAGAGTGGTGCGCGTAACCGCCTCAATCAACTGCCGCCGCTCAGGGCGCTCTCCATATACAATCGTCACTGGATAGCAGCGCCCTTCACTGCTAACAATCGGCGCATCACCCAGCAACCTAGCCACCGGCTCAACATCCAGCGTCGCGGACATCACCACTATTTTCAGGTCATCCCGCAGCACTGCTTGCGCTTCCAGGGTGAGTGCCAGGCCCAGATCGGCATGCAGGTTACGCTCGTGAAACTCATCAAAAATAACTAATCCATACCCCTTTAACTCAGGATCTTGCTGAATTAAGCGGGTAAGAATGCCCTCAGTAACCACTTCGATACGACCTTTTGCACTCACCTTGCTATCCAGCCGGGTGCGATATCCGATGGTCACCCCCACCTTTTCGCCCAATAGAGAGGCCATATAGATGGCGGCGTTGCGTGCCGCTAAACGGCGAGGCTCCAACATAATGATTTTCTGTTGGCAGAGCCATGGCTCACCAAGCAGCGCCAGCGGTACGCGAGTGGTTTTACCCGCACCCGGTGCCGCTTGCAATACCACATTGGGCTGTTGTGAAAGGTGTTTAAGTAGCTGGGGTAGTACAGCATCGATAGGTAGTGTCATTGGAGCATGGTATCCACGTTAATTTCTTATAGCGTGCTCTGTTGTATCGCTCCAACGATGGATAGCATCGAGTATAAGCTGTCGATTCTCTTGTGGACTAAACAGCCCATTGTGCCCCCCTTTCAACAGATATAGCTGCTTCGGTTCTCTCGCCTGCGCAAATAACTGCTCACTATGCTGAGGTGAAATAATCGAATCTGAAGCGCTGTGCAAAAAAAGTAGCGGTAGCGGTGTGAGCCGGGCAACGCTCTCAATCGGCGAAAAGTCATTATTGATGCTCCAGGAGAGTGGGTATTGAAATGGCCACAGAAACCAAACCCCTGCCGCAACCTCCCGCACCACTTGACGGTAATCACTAAAAGGGGCTGCAAAAATAGCACCGGAGAGCCTGCTTTTATTTGGGCTCTCAGCCAAGGCATGAATCGCCATGCTGGCACCCAGGCTATGGCTGACCACAACCAGCGGGGTGCTGCCCGTCAATGTGAGTGTTTGTTGTAATGCCGCTTCAATATCCAGCATCGCCCCAGGCAGAGAAGGCACCCCTTCCGACTGCCCATAGCCACGGTAGTCCACAATAAAAAGGTTAACTCCTTCTTTAGGCAACCAATAGACGTTACCGAGATGATTGCTGATATTTTGAGCATTACCGTGCAGAAAGAGTACAGTAGCATGGGCCTTGCCTACCGACGGAAGCCACCAGCCGTGGAGTTCAAGACCATCAGACGCGTTGAATACGATCTCTTCATAACTAAGCCCAAGCTTGTCGGGGGTTATGAGATAGCCCTGAGAGGGCTGGAAGAAAAATTGCGTGCAGCCGCTGAGGGTAAGCAACAGAAGTGTTATTA
>JALSJH010000111.1 GCA_026989455.1 Chromatiales bacterium
TCATGAAAAAACAACTTATCACTCTGCTTTTGCTGGCCTCTCTGCCAGCCCACGCCATTGTCAATCTAGATGAGATTCACAGCCGTGATGTCGAGCTGGGGCTGAATGGTGCGCTGGGTATCAACTTCAGTGGCTCGAAGGGTAATAGCGATGAAACCAATACTCAGCTGTCAGCACAGCTACAGTGGGGAGCGGAGACCCACAGCGATATTTTAATGGTGAGCTATCACTATGGCGAGGCGAATGGGCAGCTTAATAACGACAACGCATTTATTCATCTGCGTCATATACAAAAAATGGACGCTATTTTTTCATGGGAGCTCTTTACCCAGTTACAAAATGACCGTTTTGCCCGACTCTCGTTACGCGCTTTAGTGGGTGGTGGTTTGCGCTATAAGTGGGCAGAAACAGATAACCGCGTTATTTTAGGTGCGGGTGCGTTTTATGAGCAAGAGCGTATTGATGATACCTCACTGCAAGTGGATGAGCCGCGAGAGCACCGCAATTGGCGCGGTAATTTTTATGGTATTTTCTCCCATACCATCAACCCGCAGAGCCGCCTGTTTGGTACGCTCTATTTTCAACCACGTTTTAGCGAGGCCAGCGATTACCGCCTGCTGTTACAGAGCGGCATTAAAGTAGCCGTAGCGAAACAGCTTGATCTGGTTTTTGGTTTGGATGCAACCTATGACAACAAGCCGCCACTGACGGTTGAGAGGTATGACATCAACTATCGCAGCGGCTTGGAGTACACGTTTTAGCTGAGGTTATGTGGAGGCTATCACTCGGTTCAGGCACTCACTTGGGCGCATAACCGTGGCAGCCGCTTCACTATCTGGTAGAAAATAACCCCCGATATCCACCGGCTGGCCCTGTACAGCGTTGAGTTCTGAGATGATTTCTTGCTGATTCTCTGCCAGTGCTTTTGCCAGCGGTTTAAAGTGTGCTTGAAGCTCGGCATCACTCTCTTGGGCAGCCAGTGCCTCAGCCCAGTACATTGCCAGATAAAAGTGGCTACCCCGGTTATCCAACTCACCTACTCTGCGTGAGGGGGATCTATTGCTATCCAAAAAGCGGCCTGTGGCCTGATCCAAGGTAGCGGATAGCAGTTGCGCTTTGCTGTTTTTATAGGATACCGCCAGGTGCTCAAAAGAGGCGGAGAGTGCGAGAAACTCACCCAGCGAGTCCCAACGCAGATGGTTCTCATTTAATAGCTGTTGAACATGTTTGGGTGCTGAACCTCCGGCACCGGTTTCAAATAGCCCCCCGCCGTTCATCAACGGCACAATCGAGAGCATTTTTGCCGAGGTGCCCAACTCCAAAATAGGGAATAGGTCGGTAAGATAGTCGCGCAAAACATTGCCGGTAACTGAGATGGTATCTTGCCCCTGTTTAATACGCTCAAGGGTAAAACCGATCGCCTCTTCAGGTGGCATAATGCGAATATCCAGGCCACTGGTATCGTGCTCTGGCAAGTAACGATTTACCTTTTTGATAATCTCTGCATCGTGAGCGCGTTGATCATCCAGCCAGAAAATAGCTGGGGTTTGGCTGGCACGGGCGCGCTTGACTGCTAGCTTGACCCAATCCTGAATCGGCGCATCTTTTACCTGACACATGCGAAAAATATCGCCCGCTTCAACGGCCTGCGCCATCAACAGTTTGCCATCCTGATCAACAACACGCACCTGACCACGACCACCCATCTGGAAGGTTTTATCGTGTGAGCCATACTCTTCCGCTTTTTGCGCCATCAAGCCAACATTAGGCACGCTGCCCATGGTGGCCGGATCAAACGCACCGTGCGCTTTACAGAAGTCGATAGTCTGCTGATAGATGCCGGCATAACAGCGATCCGGAATTACCGCCAGAGTATCTTGCTGTTTCCCTTCACTATTCCACATCATGCCGGAAGCGCGAATCATCGCAGGCATCGAGGCATCGACAATCACATCACTGGGTACATGCAGGTTGGTAATACCCTTATCAGAATCCACCATGGCAATCTCTGCACTGGCTTGCATGACCGCCCTCAGATCAGCTTTAATCTCCGCCTGCTTATCAGCCCCAAGTGACTCTATTTTATTGTAAACATCACCGAGGCCGTTATTCGGATTAACACCCAGCTCAGCAAATATCTCGGCATGTTTATCAAACACACTTTTAAAGAAGACACTCACCGCTGTGCCGAAAATAATCGGATCCGAGATCTTCATCATGGTGGCTTTCATGTGCAGCGAGAAGAGAATGCCTTGCGCTTTCGCCTCGGCAATCGATGCCGCCAAAAACTCACTTAACGCCTGGTGGCTCATCACCGCCGAATCGATGACCTCCCCTGCCAATAGCGGGCTGCTCGGCTTGAGTTCGCGCACCGCGCCATCCTCCGCAACAAACTCAATCGTAAAATGACCCGCAGTAGCAACCGTTACGGATTTCTCGGAACCATAAAAATCCCCACTCGACATATGCGCCACACGGCTCTTTGAATCAGCCGACCACTCACCCATGCTGTGGGGATGTTTTTTGGCGAAATTTTTAACCGAGGCCGGGGCACGGCGATCGGAATTACCTTCACGCAATACCGGGTTAACCGCACTACCCAACACTTTGGCATAACACGCTTTAATCGCTTGTTCTGCCTCATTTTGTGGGTTCGCGGGGTAGTCAGGCAGTGCGTAACCATGCCCCTGCAACTCCTTGATAGCTGAAATCAACTGTGGGACCGAGGCGCTAATATTGGGTAGTTTAATAATATTGGCATCAGGGGTTTTCGCCAGCTCGCCCAACTCCGCAAGGGCATCTGCTTGGCGTTGTTCTGCGGTTAAATGGTCAGGAAAATTGGCAATAATTCTTCCCGCCAAAGAGATGTCGCGGGTCTCAATAATCACATCCGCAGTACTGGCAAACCGCTTTACAATAGGCAGAAATGAGTAAGTCGCCAGTGCTGGCGCTTCATCCGTCAATGTATAAATTATCTTTGCCTTTTCTATCATGAGTAACCCTGAGCAATATTGGAAAAGCGGCTATTTTACCCCAGATAGTGCAGAACTTCTAAAAACTTGCGGTTTGGAATGCCCATCCTCTCACTGGCCAATAAAACCATCACAAAATCATCACATCAAGTTCACATAACAACACCATAATTATTCGTATCCAATATGACTTCAAATAGCGATTCAGGAGAATATGATGTTTATCCCATTTAAGCGTAACAAGCTCACCGCAATCATTGCGGGTGGTGTGGTTGTTGGTACCGTTGCACTCACCGGTTGCGTCAGCGATGGCAAGGACGGTATGGATGGTCAAAACTTCAGTGACTCATCTTTAACTCGCCTCGCCACGCTGCCGCTTGGCTCTGAGGCAACTGGGCTGTTTGTTAGCGAGGCAGGTGACCTGTTTTTCAATACCCAACACCCATCCACCAGTAATACCGCACCACACGACAAGGCAGCCGTAGGTGTTATCAAGGGGGTTAACATTAACGCATTGGCTGACAACTTCACAGCAGTCTCCGTACCCACTCTCACGGCAGAGATGCAGACAGTTAGAACCGCAGCTGGCACTTACCAAATACTGATTCAGGAAGGCACCACACTGGCTTCTAGCGGTGATACTGCGGGTGAAATTCGCACTGCCAATGATAGCACCGTTATCAAACAGTCCAATGACCCCGACTTCAACGCCTTCATTTCGACTAACGCAGAGAACACTACGGGTTATCTGTTCACTAACTGGGAAGATCGTCCTGGTGGCATGAGCCGTGTTGAGCTGAGCAAAGCGAGTGATGGTAGCTGGAGTGTTGGCAATGGCATGATGATTGACTTCGCTAGTGTTAGTGGCACTTGGGTAAACTGCTTTGGCACCCTAAGCCCATGGGGCACACCACTCTCCTCGGAAGAGCTCTATTTCGATAACACCGCAGATTGGTTTGATAGCACCTACACCTACTTCAGCAACCCACAAAGCCTAGCCACCTACCTTGGCTATCCAACCGATGGGAGTGGCAGCTGGCCAAACCCATACCGCTACGGCTATATCGTTGAGCTAGAGACACCAACCGCATCACCCACCCCGGTAAAACACTTCGCCATGGGGCGTTTTTCCCATGAAAATGCAGTGGTCATGCCAGACAACAAAACCGTTTATCTGAGCGATGATGGTAGCGATGTGGTGTTCTTTAAGTATGTAGCCGATGCAGCCAACGACATGAGCACAGGCACACTGTATGCCGCTAAATTCACCCAGGCTGTCGGTGCGATTGAAGAGCAAGACTTTAAATTTGGCATCGAGTGGATTGAGTTGGCTCACGGTAATAACACCACCATCGAAAGCTGGGTCGCCAGTTACGACTCCGCGACCATGGCAGCGCCCTCTTATATAACCGACACAGAAGTTGCGGCATGGGCAGCGGATAAACTGGATAACGGCATACTGGACACAGTGGCTGATGATCGTGTCGCCTTTCTGGAGTCACGTAAAGCGGCTAAAGCGATAGGAGCGACGGCTGAATTCACTAAGATGGAAGGTGTTAACATCAACTATGATGCAGTGGCAGATGGCTCGGTTCCTTATATGTATATGGCGATGGCAGATGTAAAGGGTGGCATGTCGGACGGTGTGGGTGATATCAACATCCCTGAAAACCGTTGCGGCATTGTCTATCGCATGCGTTTAGACAGCACCTACAACGTCAGTGCAATGGAGCCTGTGGTCATTGGTGGGCCTTACGATAGCACCGCAGCAGACAACACCTGCCCCACCGCTAATATCGCCAGCCCTGACAATGTTGTGGTACTTAAAGATGGCCGAGTCATCATCGGTGAAGATACCAGCAAGCATCAAAACAACATGATTTGGGTTTGGAAAGAGTAAGCGGTTACCTCAAGGAGGAGTCTCCGATTAAGCTTGGATAAGTTTAAGCGGAGAGGAAACCACCCTCATTTATTCCGAAATGCGCCGCAATTGTCACTCTACTGGCGCGACTTTCAGGTAAATGAGGGGTTTTAAGCTATCTCCAGCACCACCGGGGTATAGAATATAAATCATGTAAAGTTCTCATGCAGACTGACCAGCCAACTCGGCTATCAAAGGTCTTTATAGCGATGACAGCCCCGGCTCTGAGGGCAGAAGAAACACCACATTATCTCTCTAGGTAGGTGTAACCACTTAGGCCTACTTCCAACTCACTTTGAAAACATTGACGCTGCTTTTCAGTTAATTTGGCGGCGGCGATTTTTAGTCGATAGCTTGCCAGCAGTGCCTCTACTTCAAAGTGTACATTTTGCAGTACCGATTCAACGGTATCCCCATGCAGTGCATCACTTAGCTGATAGCTTCCATCCGAATTAACGGTGATATGCACGGAGTTGGTATCACCAAACAGGTTGTGCATATCGCCCAAAATTTCCTGGTAAGCACCCACCATAAAGAAGGCGAGTAGGTAGGGTTCGTCGGGCTTAATACTGTGAAGTGGCAGGCTATGCTCAATGCCGCCACTGTGAATATAGTGGTCGATACGGCCATCCGAGTCACAGGTGATGTCGGTGAGCATGGCGCGGCGTTCAGGCTGTTCGTTAAGGCGGTGGATGGGCATAATGGGAAATAGCTGGTCAATTGCCCAGACATCGGGAATCGATTGGAAGAGTGAGAAGTTAACAAAATATTTGTCGGTGAGTTTTTCATTTAACTCATCCAGAATTTCACGGTGACTGCGGCTATCGGGACGTAACAAGGTACGTATTTTGGCGCAGCTGGCAAAGTAGAGCTGCTCGGCGCGGGCACGTTGTTGCAGTGTAAATATGCCGTGAGTGTACATCTGCTGAGCATCTGCGAGTAGATGTCCAGCATCGTGGTAGATCTCGGTGATGGAGCGCTCATGGCTACCCAGCTGCTGTAGTCCAGACCAGAGATCGTGTAGTAGCGGTGCTTCACTCTGCACCGGGTTGGGCGTGGTGAGTGGCGCGGTGGTTTCGCTGTCGATCACATCGGTCACCAAGACGGCATGGTGGGCCGTCATTGCGCGGCCAGACTCAGTGATGATGGCCGGGTGTGGCAGTGACTCTTTATCGCAAATCTCTTTAAAGACATGCACCACATTGTGGGCGTATTCATGCAAGCCATAGTTCATCGAGCAGAAGCTGCGCGAGCGGGTACCTTCATAATCGACACCCAGCCCGCCACCCACATCGACGGTCGCTATTTTGGCACCTAAGCGATGCAGCTCAGCGTAGTTGCGGGCCGCTTCGCGCATGCCGCGCTGGATGTCTCGGATGTTAGCGATTTGCGAGCCGAGGTGAAAGTGCAGCAACTGGAGTGAATCCAGCTTTTGGCACGCTTTAAGACGCTCTACCATGTGCAAAACCTGAGCCGCTGAGAGGCCAAATTTAGATTTCTCACCGCCGGTATTCTGCCATTTCCCCGCACCAACCGAGGTCATGCGTGTGCGCACACCAATTAACGGCGCAATGCCGAGATTGTCTGACTCCTCAATGATTAACTCTAGCTCACTCAGTTTTTCGACCACGATATAGATACGGTGGCCCAACCGACGACCGATCAGCGCCAGACGAATATATTCACGATCTTTATAACCGTTACAAATAATGACACCACCGTTGGCACTTGAGAGTGCCAGTACAATCATCAACTCCGGTTTGGAACCCGCTTCCAGGCCAACACGTTCGCCGCCGTGGTCAAGAATTTCCTGCACGATGGAGTGCTGCTGATTTACCTTGATAGGATAGACCGCCGTGTAGTTTGCACGGTAGTTATGTTGTTGCATGGCATGCTGAAAGGCATCGCACAGACTATCAATCCGATTGTGCAAAATCCCGGTAAAGCGCATCAAAATGGGCAGCTTGAGGCCAGACTGGCGAAGCTCGTGGGTAATTTGGTAGAGGTCGGCTCCCGGATTGCGGCGATCACGATCAGGGCGGGCGATGAGATGGCCTTGTGAATTTATGTCAAAATAACCATCACTCCAGTGCGGCGTGTTGTATAGCTCACGGGCATCTTGCAGTGACCAATTGCTCATAGAGTTCTCATGTTTGGGGGGTAAGTTTTGTGCTTTATAGTCGGCGTGAAGTATCACCCTGTGCGCAAATGCACCCGTTTAAGTGGTCACGTCAAGCTCGCTTTCAGAGTGACTGCAAGCTATTTACACGTTTGCTTTACAATCGCTTCTAACCGATTAATCTCTGAGGCGCGCTCACTGTCACTGACATAGTTTCGCTCTCCTGCATCATCATAGCGAAAGACTCTTACCTTCTGTTTAAACGGGATTAATCTTCTCTTAGCCTGTTGACAGCGCTGGGCATTTTCACTGGCGACTTTCTGTTGTTCCGCTTTTTTATCCATGGACTCTTCGCGCTGGCTCTCTACATTCTGCTTGATACTCTCCATGCGAGTACGGTAACTCTGGTCGGGGGTAAATTTATCAATTTTAACGGTTTCAGCGTTCGCTTTTGATTGCGGTTTATCACCAAAATGAACATTACCCTCGTCATCAACCCATTTGTAAATTTCAGCCGTAACCGGCAGTGCCAACAACAATATGCCCATAAATAAGAGTGATTTAGCCCACTTCATTAAGATAATCTCCTATATTTAAAAAGATCCGAATAATTCATGATAACCAGCCAGTGCATAGATTGCACGACTTCCTCTGCTGATAGCGGGTCAGTAACTATTCAACGTGTTTATATTTCGCCTCAAACCGAGGCTTTTTCGCACACAAAGAGGGAGCCTATAGGGAATATGTGACCGATTGAGTACGAAAATAACGACAAGTTGAAGAGAAAGATGAGTAGATAATTCAACTGGGTAAACCCCCAGCTACGCTGGGGAGACTCGCATAGGTTTTACCGAGAGTGCGGTAACGGGTACTTTCAGCTCTCGACCAAGAGAAAAGGCGTAGTTATTGAAGAGGGGCATTTGACACTGGATCATATACACATGTGTATCAGTATTCCGCCGAAATACGCGGCATCGAATGTGGTGGGGTATTTGAAAGGTAAAAGTGCCGTATCACTACTCGATTTAGAGCTCGCACATAAGTGTGCATTTATTTCTTTATTTGAGCGATTTTATTGTTGACAGCGGTGGAGTCCACATAAGTTACGATTTTCGCGTACCTTCTCCCACCACCATCAGGCTATAGCCTCCCTCTACTTTTCCCTCTATGATGGGCGCAATTACGAGTACGGAGAGGTTATCCAGCATGTGCCGATCAATCGAAAAGCAGGTTAAGAAGGGTATGCAGCAACAGCTGCAACAGTGGCGCGAAGCACTGGAAAGTGGATCACAGCGGATCGGTTGGAAAGTGGGTTTTAATCGCGCAAGTGACCAGCAAACGGCGGGGCTGGCTTCACCACAGATTGGCTATCTACTCCAAGAGCGCTGCCACCCACAACACGGCAATCACCACAGCATTGATGGCGACACGCTTTTAGTAGAGGGCGAAATCGCCATCCAACTCAAGTATGCCATCACCACAGAGAGCACACCCGCAGAGAGTGAGGCGGCCATTGGTGGCTATGCAACAGCGCTGGAGCTGGTCAATAGCGCAAAAGCCCAGGGCAGCGGAATAACCGCACTACTGGCCAGCAACCTAATACATGAAGCGGTAGTATTGGGGCAGCAGAAAATTGAGACGTTGGAACTTAACGCCCTTAGCGCCACTCTTACCCTCAATGGTGAGGTGGTACGCACACTGGATACCAGCCGAGTGCCCACTACTTTTATCCCACTACTTGGGCAAATTGCAAACACCCTCGCCTCACACGGAGAGCAGCTGCAAGCCGGTGACTGGATTATTACAGGTGCCGCCACAACACCCATCGCCGTCAAACAGGGCGACCATATTCAATTTAAACTAGGTGCATTGGACGAAGTCTCACTCACCATCAACCATGACTAATCAACACAGGTAAAAAACATGCGCTTAGCCATTAACATGCGTCATTTATCGATCGCACTCTGCACCCTACTGATTGGCACATCACCCCTTCAGGCACAAACCACTCAAACCAGCATCGATAGCATTCTCGAAAATACCGGCATCAATAAATTGATCAATGCCTCGCCCCGGCTTGCACTGGCCGCTTTAAAGCAGAGTGCTTTCGCAATCGATGAACCAAAAGTTAACTCACAACTCAGTGGAGCATTCAGCAACGCCTTCACACCTGAAAAAATAAAACGCGACATCAGCACCCAGCTAAGCAATCGCATGGATCAACCCCTCGCTGACCGCTATCTGGATTTATTGGCTGACCCAACCTGGGTAAAACACGCCAAAATGGAACGCGCCAGCAGTGATCCAAAAAACGCCCAAGAGATGATGACGTTTGCCGAAGCACTCAACCAGCAAGCCGCACCCGCCTCACGCATGGCACTCATTGAACGCCTCGACAGCGCCAACCGCACCAGTGAATTCAGCACCCAGCTACAACTCGCTTTTTTTCGCTCCGTTTTCAAAGCCATCAACCCAGTACTTGATGCCGACATGAAAATTGATGATGAAGAGCTTGGTAAAATGCAAGATGAAGTACAAAAAACTATCTCAGCCGACATCAAAAAACATGTACAACGCTCATACCTCTACGCCTTTCGCACACTGAAAGATGCCGAGCTGGAGGAGTATGTAAAACTCAGCGAATCAAATACCAACCGGGAAAGCAACCAACTGCTAACCCGTGCGATTATCAATAGCATTGATAAAGCCGCACAGCGTGCCGCTCGCACCATGCGGAGCCGAAACAACTAATCCGAATAAGCGCCTGTAATGTAGTTTTAGCTTCCC
>JALSJH010000112.1 GCA_026989455.1 Chromatiales bacterium
TCCGTACCGGTGGTGAAAAACGCATCAGTAACTTTTTACTGTGGCAGCTAGCTTATACCGAACTCTATTTTACCGATACGCTGTGGCCAGATTTCAAAGGGGAGGCATTTAACGAGGCACTGCTCTCTTTTGCACAGCGTCAACGTCGCTTTGGTAAAACCGGTGATCAAATAGAGCAGGGGAAAAAGTAGTGTTGAAACAGCGCGTGATCACGGCTGTGGTATTGGTCCCCCTTTTTATCTGGGCAATTTTCTCTCTGCCAAATCCATCTTTTGCTATTTTGTTTGCTCTGATTGCAGCCCTTGGTGCTACCGAGTGGTGTCGGTTGGCGGGGATCCCTGCGGGCTTCGCAAGCGGCAGTTTCAGTGCGACGGTTGTAGTGGTAATGGGGCTTATGTGGGTGATTCCCGCTGGTAATGATGCGCTGCTGATGCTGCTGTTTGGTGGCGTTTTCGCGTGGTGGTTGCTGGTGCTGGCTATGGTGCTTAACTACCCGAATGGCCATTTACTGAAAAGCAGGTCATTTAAGGTGTTTGCCGGTCTGCTGTTGTTGCCACCTTGCTGGTTCGCGTTGGTTACCTTGCACGACCGCCTCAATGATGGCCCTGCCTATGTGCTTTTCCTGCTCAGTCTCATCTGGGTGGCTGATAGCGCGGCTTATTTTGCTGGCCGCCAATGGGGCCATAAAAAAATGGCACCCAATGTCAGTCCAGGCAAGACCATGGCGGGATTGTGGGGGGCGGTGGTGGGTGGTGCGCTCTGGTCAGTGGTCGGTATTGTCTGGCTACAGCCTGAGCAGAGTCTTGGTTTTATTGGCTTGTGTATGGTGACGGTGCTGTTTTCAATTCTTGGGGATTTGGCTGAAAGTATGTTTAAGCGAAATGCGGGTGTTAAGGATAGTGGCCGCCTGTTGCCTGGGCATGGTGGTGTGCTAGATCGTATCGATAGCATCACGGCGGCGGCTCCGATCTTTGTGTTGGGTCTGTTGTTGTTGGAGTGTGGCTTGTGATTGGTATCTGTCTGCTCGGGGCGACCGGCTCCATTGGTGATAGCACGCTGGATGTGATTTCACGTCACACTGATCATTATCGAATTATTGCATTAACAGCGAACTCTCAGACCCCTAAAATGGTCAAACTGTGTCAGCAGTTTAAGCCAGACTATGCGGTGATGGCATCAGAGTCGGCGGCGGAAACGCTTCAAAAGCAACTGAAAGCACTCTCTCCCTCCACGCAAGTGCTCTCTGGAACGGCGGGGCTGGAGCGTGTTGCGGCACTGCCCAGTGTCGATTATGTCATGGCGGCGATTGTGGGTGCCGCAGGTCTGTTGCCAACATTGGCCGCAGCTCGTGCAGGAAAGCGTGTTCTTTTGGCTAATAAAGAGGCACTGGTGATGTCGGGTAGGCTCTTTATGGATGAGATCCAACGCAGTGGCGCTGAGTTGCTGCCGATTGATAGCGAACATAATGCGATTTTTCAGAGTATGCCGGTAGATTTTTCCCGTGGCCTTGCGGCAGCGGGGGTGCGTCGGATCCTGTTAACAGCATCCGGCGGCCCTTTTCGAACCAAGACCCTTGATCAGTTACAGAGTGTCACACCTGAGCAGGCGATTGCTCACCCCAACTGGGTGATGGGGCGCAAGATCTCGGTAGACTCGGCCTCGATGATGAATAAAGGGCTTGAGTTGATTGAGGCGTGCTGGTTATTTGATGCCAAGCCTAGCCAGATACAAATTGTGGTTCACCCTGAGAGCATGATCCACTCAATGGTGGAGTATGTGGATGGCTCGGTTATCTCACAAATGGGTAACCCCGATATGCGCATTCCAATTGCCCATGCCATGGCGTGGCCGGAGCGAATGGATTCGGGTGATCAGGGGATGAATATTTTTGAGGTGGCGCAGCTCAACTTTGAAAAAGCAGATGAGCAGCGTTTTCCTTGTTTGCGCCTCGCCCGTGAGGCAATTGAGGCGGGGGGGACTTCGCCTGCGGTGCTTAATGCTGCCAATGAGGTTGCGGTCGAGGCCTTTTTAGAGAATGGCTTGCCATTTTTAGCGATTCCACAAGTGATTGAGAAAACCCTTGAGCAGAGCACCCACAAAAGAGCAAGTTCGCTGGATGTTATCTTAGATGAAGATAGAGAGGCCAGAGTATTGGCTGCACAGTTTGTTCGTCAGTTAGGTTGAACAGGTAATGGTAGAGAATTTACTGATTGCGATACCCGCTTTTATCGTAGCCCTTGGGTTGCTGATTGTTATTCATGAGTTTGGCCACTACTGGGTTGCGCGCAAGGTCGGGGTAAAAGTGCTGCGTTTCTCGGTGGGTTTTGGTAAGCCCATTTGGCGTTATCAGCGTAGTGCCGATGATACGGAGTTTGTGGTATCAGCCATCCCTCTCGGTGGTTACGTGAGTATGTTGGATGAGCGTGTGGCTGAGGTACCTGAGTCACAACGTGACCAAGCTTTTAACCGGCAAAAAATCCATCACCGTGTTGCCATTGTGGCGGCGGGGCCACTGTTTAATTTTATGTTCGCCATTCTGGCTTACTGGATGATGTTTGTGGTGGGGCTGCCGGGCTTAAAACCAGTGGTGGGTGAGGTGGCGGCTAATTCGATAGCCGCCACGGTTGATATTCGTGTCGGTGATCAGATTGTTGCGGTCAATGGCGATCCCACCGCAACCTGGGGTGCCGCCAGCCTTGGGGTGTTGGCCAGCAGCCTTAATCAACAGACACTGCAAATAACACTGCTTGATGAGTGGCAACAGAGCCGTGAAGTTGAGTTGACCCTGCCGAAGGTAGGCGAAGAGTTTGGCAAACAGGGTGGTTTGCAGCATCTCGGCTTAACGCCGCTGCGCCCGAAAATTGAGGCGGTGATTGGCCGGGTGCTGGATAATAGCCCAGCAGCGCGTTCTGGGTTGATGGTCGATGATATATTGCTCGCCGCCGATGGCCAAACAATCAACGACTGGATGGGGTGGGTTCACTATGTACGTGATCGCCCGGAGCAGGCGATTTCACTGCGGGTGTTGCGTGATGGTCAGGAGCAGCTGTTAACCATCACCCCAGAGCGCGTTGATGAGGGTGGGGTTGCGGTGGGAAAAATTGGTGCAGGGGTGAGTATGCTCAAGCACACCATTCCTGATGAGTTGTTGGCAGTGCAAAAATATGGGCCGTTAG
The DNA here is from genome assembly GCA_026989455.1 of Chromatiales bacterium. Classification (GTDB taxonomy): domain Bacteria; phylum Pseudomonadota; class Gammaproteobacteria; order RBG-16-57-12; family RBG-16-57-12; genus JAFLJP01. Next base: position 3,177 of record JALSJH010000112.1, read on the forward strand.
AGGCTATTTCAGCCGCCTTTAATAAAACCTGGGATATGAGCCTGATGAGCCTGCAAGTGATGGGCAAAATGTTGACAGGGCAAGTTTCGCTGAGTAATTTGAGTGGCCCAATCACCATTGCCCAGTATGCAGGTTATTCGGCGCAGGGTGGCTTGCCTACTTTTCTGGCTTTTTTGGCGGTCATCAGTCTGAGCCTTGGGGTGCTGAATCTATTGCCGATCCCGATGCTGGATGGTGGGCACTTGCTCTACTACCTCATTGAATATATCAAGGGCTCTCCACTCTCGGATGAATCACAAGCAATGGGTATGCGTATTGGAATGTTCTGCATTCTGATGTTAATGAGTGTTGCGTTGTATAATGACCTAATACGAATATTTGGATAGTGTGTGTTCATAAATAAGCTAATAACGCTGTTGCGTAAGACTCTTTTACTTCTGCTATTGCCGATCTCCGTACACGCTTTTGAAGTGCAGGATATTCGTCTTGAAGGCTTGCAGCGCATCTCTGCGGGTACGGTTTTTACCTATCTTCCCTTTAAGGTGGGCGAAAACCTCGATGATGAGCGCTCAGCCGATATTATAAAGCGACTCTATGCGACGGGTTTTTTTCTTGATATTCGGTTGGGTCGTAGTGGTGATGTGCTGGTGCTCGGCTTTGAAGAGCGCCCCTCCATTGCAAAGATTGCATTTGATGGCAATGAAGAGATTACCGATGAGCAGCTAGAGATGGTTTTAAAGGATCTTGGCTTGGTTGAGGGGCGTATTTTCAACCCTTCTCAATTGGAGAAAATAACCCAAGAGCTGCGTCGCCAATATTATAGTCAGGGTAAATATGGTGTCTCTGTCACCAGTGAGCTGATAGAGAGTGGTGATAATCTTGTGGAGATCAAGGTGGTGATTGATGAGGGCGATGCAGCTCGCATTCACCAAATTAATCTCATTGGCAACAAAGCGTTCAGTGATGAGCTGTTATTAAATCGTTTGGAGCTGGGTGAGGCACCTTTTATTTCACTGTTCAGCTCAAGGGATCAATACTCAAAACAGAAGCTACTGGGTGATATTGAGACGTTGCGCTCCTACTATATGGATCGTGGCTATCTGGAGTTTGCCATCGAATCGACGCAGGTCTCTGTGACACCCGATAAACAGGGTGTCTACATCACCATCAACCTTGTTGAAGGGGAGCAGTATACGGTCTCTTCGATAAAGCTGGTGGGTGATTTGATTGTTGATGAGGCTGAATTGACAGCGTTACTGAATCTCTCCTCAGGTGATGTTTTTTCACGTGGGGGGCTAACCGAAAGCACCAACGCACTGAGTGAACGTTTAGGCTTCGAGGGTTACGCCTTTGCAAATATCAACCCTATCCCCGATGTAGACAAAGAGCATAGGACGGTTGCATTGACCATCTATGTTGATCCGGGTAAGCGGGTCTATGTGCGTCGCATCAATATTTCGGGTAATACCAAAACCTTTGATGAGGTGATACGTCGTGAAATACGCCAAATGGAGGGTGGTTGGCTCTCAACTCAGAAGGTCAACCGTTCACGCACGCGGATACAGCGACTGGGGTATATTCAAGAGGTGGGTGTTGAGACACCCGCGGTGCCGGGTAGCTCCGATCAGGTGGATGTCAACTTTCAGGTGACCGAAGGGCGATCTGGCAGCTTACAGGCGGGTGCAGGTTATGGCACCAATGGTATGATTTTCAACATGTCCGTTACCGAACAGAGCTTTTTGGGCAGTGGCGAGAATGTTCGGCTTGCATTTGATAATAGCCGGGCAGTCACCACCTATAATCTCTCCTTCACTAACCCCTACTATACGCTGGATGGAATCAGTCGGGGGTTTAGCCTCTACTCCACAACAACCGATGGCGGTGGGGCGCGTGTTGCAGATTATAATACGGATATACTGGGGGCAAGTTTGAGCTTCGGCTTTCCGCTGAGCGAGTATAATCGTGCGCGGCTGGTGTTCGAGTATGAAGATATTAGTATCGATGCACCACTGAGTAGTGTTGGCCCCAAGATAGATCGCTGGGTTCAGGACAATAACAATAAATTTGATAGCTTTATGGTATCGGCCAGCTGGAGTCACGACTCTCGTGATCGCACCCTATTCGCGACCAAGGGCTATCTGCAACGCTTAACGCTGGATTACTCTATTCCAGGTAGTGAGTTGGAGTACTTTAAAATCCGCCATAAACAGACATTTTTATGGCCTATAATGTTTGGCACGTCATTGTCACTCTCCACTGATGTGGGGTATGGTCGGGGTATTGGTAATACCAAAGGGCTACCCTTCTTTGAGAACTTCTATCTAGGGGGTGTGAACTCGTTGCGCGGTTTCTCCAGTAACTCACTGGGGCCTTCAGATACTGTGAGCTGGACGGATGGAACCACAGATGATTTAGGAAACCTGATCACCTATACCCGCACTAAGGTTATCGGCGGTAATAAACGGTTGGGTGGTAGCATTGAATGGGTCTTTCCATCACCCTTTGAAGAGTACGAGCACAGCTTTCGCTGGAGTTATTTTATAGATGCCGGTTATGTTTTTGGTTACGATATCCCCTTTACTCGACAGAGTATTCTTGATGAAATCAGAGTTTCACACGGTATCGCAATGAAGTGGGTAACCCCGGTTGGTATTTTGAATTTCAGCTTGGGTTACCCGATTCGAAGTGAGGAAAATGACGAGATAGAGCGCTTCCAGTTTACAATCGGAGCCCCTTTCTGACGAAATGGTAATTATTCAACCTATTTAGTTCTCTCCTCAAATCGAGTAATTTTTGTACAGAGAGGGAGCATATAGTGGATATCTCACCGATTGAGTACGAAAATAACGAAGAGTTGGGGAGAAAGATGAGTACCCTGAATCGTTACACAATAATTAGGATTAAATATGCGTAAAACCTTACTTGCTTTAGCCATGCTGTGCAGCAGCAGTGTTGTGGTGGCTGATATAAAAATTGGTGCGGTGGACCCTGCCAAGGTGTTGGAGCAAGCACCTCAAGCAGAAGCGGCGAGGGCGATGCTTGAAAAGGAGTTTTCCGGGCGTGATCAGGAGTTGGTTGCATTACAGCAACAGTATCGCACCCTGGAAGAGTCACTCTCAAAAAACTCTTTGATGATGAGTCTTGAGCAGCGCAACAATAAAGAGCGTGAGCTGCGCACGCTGCAGCGGGATATTGAACGCACCCAAGAGGCTTTTCGTGATGACCTTAATCTTCGTCGTAATGAAGAGTTTGGCAAGCTACAACGTGAAATATACGAAGCGATCATCAAGCTGGCCGAGCGAGAGGGTTATGACCTTATCTTGAGTGAAGGTGTTATCTATGCCAGTGACAAAGTTGATCTCTCTGACCAGTTGATCAAGCAACTGGAACAGCAATACAGTCAATCAAAATCGACTCCATAGGGGGAGATATGGCAGTTACCGTTGCAGAACTTGCCGCGCAGCTGGGTGCTCGGGTAGAGGGCGATGCCGAAAGTTTGCTTCAGGGGGTTGCGACCCTCAGTCAGGCAGGTCCCGGGCAACTCAGTTTTTTGGCAAATAAAAAATATCAACATCAGTTGGCAACCACCACCGCAACTGCCGTGTTGGTGAGTGAGTCTGAGGCAGCGGATTGTCCGGTGACGGCAATGGTTGTGGATGACCCTTACTTGAGTTATGCCAAAGCAGTCGCCTACCTCTATCCAGAACAACGTGAGCCGGGTGGCATACACCCCCGCGCATTTGTCGATGAGAGTGCCTCTGTGGATCCTTCTGCGTGGATTGCGGCCAATGTGGTGGTGGAGGCCGGGGCGCAGATTGGCTGTGGTGTGCAGATCGCTGCCGGTTGTGTGGTTGGACGCAATGTAACCATTGCGGCTGATAGCCGATTACACGCCAATGTTACTCTGTATGCGGATGTTCAACTAGGTCAACGCTGTTTAGTGCACAGTGGTACAGTGATTGGCAGTGACGGTTTCGGCTTTGCCAACGAAAAGGGTAAATGGATCAAGATCCAGCAGTTGGGTCGAGTCATTGTGGGCGATGATGTTGAGATTGGAGCCAATTGTGCAATTGACTCAGGTGCAATCGACGATACGGTTATCGAAGAGGGTGTTAAAATGGATAATCTTATCCAAATTGCACACAATGTTCGGGTTGGTGCTCACACCATTATGGCCGGGCACTCCGGTATTGCGGGTAGTAGTGTAGTGGGTAAATATTGTGCAATTGCTGGAGCTGCAGGGATCGGCGGTCATCTTGAAATTTGCGACAATGTAACCATTACTGCCATGAGTATGGTTATTAAATCGATCTCAAAGCCGGGGGTTTACTCTTCGGGTATACCGGCTGAGGAGAATAGGGAGTGGAATAAGCGGGTTGCACGCATTAGCCGGTTGGATAAATTGAATGATCGGGTGCGACAACTGGAAAAAAAATTGTAACGACTTAGCGTGTTTATATTTTTCTGAGAATTGAGACATTTTCGCACGGGTAGTTACAATAAATTTTAATCAAGGTGTAAGTAATTGGACTCTATGGATATCAATGAGGTGTTAAAGCACCTTCCTCACCGTTACCCGTTCCTGATGGTAGATCGGGTCATTGAATGTGAGCCGGGTAAGCGCCTTGTGGCCGTTAAAAATGTCTCTTTTAATGAGCCTTACTTTACCGGTCACTTTCCCGAAAAACCGGTCATGCCCGGTGTGCTTATTCTGGAAGCACTCGCCCAAGCGACGGGAATTTTGGGGTTTAAAACAGCCAGCAAGACAAATGATAATGGCTCTCTTTATCTGTTTGTGGGCATCGACAATGCGCGTTTCAAACGGCAGGTGATCCCGGGTGACCAGCTACGCTTAGAGGTCGAATTGACACGCACTATTCGCAATATCTGGAAGTTTGATACCGTGGCAAAAGTAGACGGTAAAGTGGTCGCCTCCGCCCAGATAATGTGTGCTGAGAGTGAGCTATAGCCTTGATAGATAGTCACGCAATTATCGACCCATCTGCAACCATTGCTGAGGGTGTCTCTATCGGTCCTTTCAGTATTATTGGCGCGGGTGTCGAGATCGGAGCCGATTGCGACATTGGCCCTCATGTGGTGATTAAGGGGCCGACCACAATTGGGGTAGGCAATAAAATTCACCCCTTTAGCTCGATTGGTTGTGATCCGCAGGATAAGAAATATGGCGGGGAGGCAACCCGCCTAGTGATTGGTGATCATAATACGATTTTTGAGTATGTCACCATCAGCCGGGGTACCACCCAAGATCGTGGTGTCACCACCATTGGTAACAGTAACTGGATCATGGCCTATGTTCATATTGCCCATGACTGCTTGGTAGGAGATGAGACCATTCTTGCCAATAATGTGACGCTGGCAGGGCATGTGGATGTGGGTGATTGTGCTATTTTGGGCGGTTTCACACTGGTGCACCAATTTTGCAGTATCGGTAAGCAGAGCTTTAGTCAGATGAACAGCGTCATATCAAAAGATGTGCTCCCCTTTTTAATGGTGGGTGGTCATATGGCTAAGGCCCATGGACTTAACAGTGAGGGGCTAAAGCGCCGAGGTTACAGCGCCGAAAGCCGCACGGCTTTAAAGCAAGCGTATCGTACTGTTTTTCGCTCTGGTCTTAAGCTGGACGAGGCTAAAGAGGCGTTGTTGGAATTAGCCAAAGCACATCCGGAAGTGGCGGTCATGAGTGAGTTTTTAGCCAAATCCAGCCGAGGTATTGTGCGTTAATCG
>JALSJH010000113.1 GCA_026989455.1 Chromatiales bacterium
AATTCCGACTCCAACACTCAAGTAAGCGCAGATAATGACAGCCTATAGAAAGATAGGCAACTCCAGGTCAGATATTAGAGCAAGCTCGCAGGAGTCACCACCCTAACCTTCGGATAAAAATATTAATGATAAGGCGTACGTTGACTTTAATTTACGAAGCGTTTAATTATGTTTTACAGTGAAAATGGCTAACTGCTCTAACAGTATTTCAAGAGCGCAGCTTAATCGACCCGACTAAGAAATCTCTGAGGTTGGGCTGCGTTCCAGCAGACTTTGCACCGCATCCCGTGGGTTGAGTCCTTCATACAGTACGCGGTAGACTTGCTCGGTAATCGGCATGCTGATTTGATACTCTGCGGCCAGTTGGTAAATCTCTTTTGCTGCTTGCACCCCTTCTACTACTTGTTGAATCTCTTCAACCGCTTGCTGCCCGCTTTTCCCTTGCCCCAGTGCCAGGCCAAAGCGGCGGTTGCGTGACTGATTGTCGCTACAGGTCAGCACTAAATCCCCTAATCCTGCCAAACCCATAAATGTTTCTGGCTCACCACCCGCCGCAATGCCTAAGCGCATCATTTCCGCGAGGCCACGGGTGATTAAGGCGGCTCGGGTGTTGGCGTTATAACCTAGGCCATCGGCGATGCCGGTGGCAATTGCCAGCACATTTTTGGCTGCACCACCCACTTCGACACCGACCATATCGTCGTTGGTATAGGCACGAAAATTTCCTTTATGCAGATAGCGAGCGAAGTCATTGGCGAATTGAGAATCACGAGAGGCAACGGTGACCGCCGTGGGTTGATCCAGCGCCACCTCTTTGGCAAATGAGGGGCCAGAGACCAAGGCGCAAGGGTAGTGATCACCCAACACTTCGGCAAAAACCTGGTGCATCAATTTGTGTGATCCCCCTTCAAGCCCTTTGGTCGCCCAAGCAATGCGCATATCTTTGCGCAAATGGGGAGCCAACTGTTTGAGGCAGTCACGAAAGGCGTGACTGGGAACGGCAATCAATATATCCCTGACTTGCGTGATCACGGTGGTGTAATCGGCAACCACCTGTAGCTTGTCTGGAAAGGGGATATTAGGTAAAAAACGTGCATTGCAGCGCTGTTGCGTCATCTCCGCCGCGTGCTGTGCATTGTGGGACCAGAGAAAGGTAGGATGACCGTTGCGTGCCAGCAGCATGGCTAGGGCGCTCCCCCAGGAGCCGGCCCCTAACACTAAAATTGATGGCTTCTGCTCATCCACATCCATATGACTAGTGCATCGCATCAGAGGGCACCTGCCCCTGCTCTTCTTTTGCCTTTGCTTGCTGTGCTTGGTGCTGTGCGTAGATAGCCTCAAAGTTAACTGGCGCTAACAACAGCTGCGGGAAGCCACCTTTGCTGACAATTTCGGCAACCGCTTCGCGGCCAAACGGGAACAAAATATTGGGACAAGCAGTTGCGATAACCCGGCTCTTTTCTGCTTCAGTCAGCCCTTTGATGGTAAAGATACCCGCTTGCTGAACTTCGGCAAGATAGGCGGTTTTTTTCTCCAGCTTTACCGTTATAGTTAGGTTTAAAACCACTTCGACCACATCATCCGCAATCGACTTACTTGCGGTATTGATCTCCATATTCACCTCAGGCTCCCACTTTTTAGTGAACACCTCTGGGCTGACGGGTGATTCAAACGAAACATCCTTCAGGTAGATTTTTTGAATGGCAAATTGACCTTGCGGCGCAGCTGCTTGTTGTTCAGACATCACTCTTTCCTTTTTAGTTTTGGCTCAGCAGGCGATCAAGCCGGCCTTCACGTTCTAGGGCATGTATTTCATCGCAACCACCCACTGGCTGCCCATCAATCAAGATTTGTGGCACTGTTTGGCCACCACTTAATTGGATCATTTTTGTATACAGAGCGGTACTGCTCGCCACATTGATCCAGCGATAGTCAACACCCTTGCTGTCGAGTAACTGTCGAGCACGAACACAGTATGAACACGCCATGGTGCCATACACATCAATCTCGGCCACGGTTACTTTTTCCCTTTGGCAACCGGATATTTATCGTGTTGCCACGCCATCAAGCCACCCGCCAGCACGGTTACATTTTTAAAGCCCTCTTTACACAAAAGAGTGCCTGCACTTTTAGCGCGTGCGCCACTTTTACAAATCACGACCAGTGGGCGCTCTTTATCATCACCCAGCTCTTCAAAGCGCTTAGTTAAATAGGAGAAGGGGATGTTAATGGAGTTCACTATATGTCCGTCGATAAACTCATTTTCAGAACGCACATCAAGCACCAAGGTGTTATCGCTATTAATCAGCCTCACAATATCGACCGGCTTTAGCTCAGAAAAGCCGCGCATTGAAGGGGCAATCACCCCCCATAACAGCATTATAAACAGCACTAGGAAAGTGATGCTCAGCATCCACTCAGCTAATAAAAACGTAAAAAACTCCTGCATATCAATACCCTAAACTTTAAATATATTTAGCTGCCCGAAGCGCTATTAGGCAACATTAACAACTCATTTTGTACAAAACACTTCGCGCATCACACCAATTAATCGCAAGGTACCTTCGTCACGAACGTAGTAAAACACTTTATTCGCCTTCCGCTCAGTCATTAATATCTCTTTATCACGCATAATCGCCAGATGCTGCGAGATATTGCTCTGAGAGGTGCCTACCGCTTCAACAATGTCTTGAACGCTGATCGCCTGGTCACCCAAAATGCAGAGTATTTTCAAGCGTAATGGGTGTGACAGCGCCTTAAGGGACCTCGCGGCGCGGTCAATATCATCATCTGAAACGGGAAGTATGTAAGGGCCGTCTTCTAACGCTGGTTTATCCACAGTTATCACTTCACTCACTCATTCTGGCTACACGCTATACCACAAGCAGATTGCCGTAGCCGAAAACCATCAAAATCTATACAATATTAGAATTATCTAACAAAAAACGATCACGGGAAACCCTGAGCCGCTTTTTAACGGTGGTGCATGATAACAGTATTCTATGGCTGACCACCACCAGCGAGCAGTTTCAGAGATTCTGTAATAATAAATCACCCTTTAAACCATCAAGTTCAACTCAATCAGATACGCGGAAAACCATGTCAAATATGCCCAAACCCATGACCCTTATCATCCTCGACGGCTGGGGGTATAGCGAAAGCAGTGAGTCGAACGCCATCGCTGCCGCCAAAACCCCTGTATGGGACAAGCTTTGGAAAGAGCGACCACACACCCTGATTCAAGGCTCCGGCTCCTCCGTTGGGCTGCCCAATGAGCAGATGGGCAACTCCGAAGTGGGCCACCTCAACCTGGGTGCTGGGCGCGTTGTATATCAAGAGATCACGCGGGTCAGCCGCTCCATCCGTACCGGTTCGTTTTTCAATAACCAGACGCTCACTGGAGCCGTTGATGACGCGGTCAGCAGAGGTAAAGCCGTGCATATTTTGGGGCTGCTCTCACCCGGCGGTGTACATAGCCACGAGGAGCATATTCTGGCAATGGCTGAGCTTGCGGCACAACGAGGGGCCGAGAAGATCTATCTGCACGCCTTTTTAGATGGCCGTGACACACCGCCAAAAAGTGCTGAAAACTCGATCAAACTGATGGATGAAACCTTCGCCCGCCTCGGAAAAGGGCGCATCGCCTCGGTTATTGGTCGTTATTACGGGATGGATCGTGACCACCACTGGCCTCGCATTCAAGCTGCTTACGACCTAATCACCCAAGGCAAATCAGCCTATCAATCTGTTGATGCCATCAGCGCGCTGATGGCAGCTTATGAACGAGGTGAAACCGATGAGTTTGTACAGGCGACGGCGATCATACCCGAAGGCGAAAGTGCGGTAAAAATGGAGGATGGTGACACGCTGGTGTTTATGAATTACCGTTCTGACCGTGCACGCCAGGTGACCCGCCCCTTCATCGAACCTGACTTCGATGCGTTTACACGCGCACACAACCCTAAGCTGGGTCGCTTTGTCTCACTTACTGAGTACCATGCCGATTTTGAGGTGGATGTTGCGTTCCCACCCGAGCGTTTGGCCAATGTATTTGGCGAGTACCTCTCTAATCAGGGGTTACGCCAATTACGCATCGCTGAGACAGAAAAATATGCTCACGTCACTTTCTTTTTTAATGGTGGCCGCGATGAGCCGTTCCCCGGTGAGGAGCGGATTTTGGTTAAATCACCTGATGTTGCCACTTACGACTTACAACCTGAAATGAGCGCATCTGAGCTGGCTGATAAATTTATCGAAGCGGTTGAAACCGATAAGTACGATGTCATCATCTGTAACTTTGCCAACCCCGACATGGTGGGACACACCGGTGATTTTGATGCCACCGTAAAAGCGATCGAGGCGCTTGATGCGCAGCTTGGGCGCGTTATTCCGGCACTGCAAAAGGCGGGCGGTGAGACACTGATTACCGCTGACCACGGCAATGCTGAGCAGATGATGGGCATTGGTACCGGCCAGCCTCACACGGCACACACCAGTAACCCAGTACCTTTAATTTATATTGGCCATCGTGAGCTGACCCTCTCCCATGAGGATGGCGCACTCTCAGACATCGCACCCACCATGCTTGACCTTATGGGTATAAGACAACCCTCCGAAATGGGGGGGCGAACCTTAGTGGAACACCCCGCTGATTAGCTCAAACAGGTGATGAAACCCTCCACCCGACTCTCCCCACTCTGCCAGCACTTACTTGTGCTGGTGTGTGCCTCGCTACTCACGCTCTCCACTGCAAGTGCCGACCCCGCTGATAAACAGGATCGTCTCAAGCAGATTCAGGCGGAAATAGAGACACTACGCCACCAGGTAGATCAAACCCGCGAGACGCGTAATACCACACAAAAGCGGCTAAGCGAGATTGAGAAACGTATCGGCTCGCTGCATCGCCAACTTAGCAAAACTCAACAGCAACAAAAAGCAGCCCAGCAAGAGATCGACAGACTAAACCGACAGCAAGCCGCATCAAAAGCGCGCTCCAACCAACATAAAGCCACACTAGAAGAGCTAATAAGGTTGCGCCACCAACAGGGTGAGCAGGGGCAGTTAAAGCTACTACTCAAACGACAGGAGATCAGCACCCTAGGTCGAAATAGCCACTATTTACGTTACTTCAACGCCGCTCAAATTGAAGCCATCAATGGACTCAACAGTGAACTAAAAAACCTTAAAACACTCGAACAAGACGTGCGCAAACAGCAACAACAGCTCAAAGAGACAGCGCAGCAACTCAACAAACAACAGCAACAAGTGAAGCAGCAACAGCAGCAACGAAAACAGCTACTCAGCACCATTAACGCGCAGCTACAGAGCAAAGAGTCCCGACTGCACCAACTGCTTGAAGATGCCAAGTCGTTAGAGCAGCTTGTGCAAAACATTAAAGAGCAGAGCCAACAGCGCCTTGCCCGTAAAACTAAATTTTCCACCCTCAGAGGCAAACTCCCTTGGCCTGCCAAGGGGAAATTAAGTGCTCGATTTGGGCAGTCACGCCATCTCGGTAAGCTCACCTGGGAGGGCGTTGTTATCCGTGCCCCCCTAGGCAACAATGTGCGCGCAGTGGCTGACGGCGAGGTGGTTTTTGCTGATTGGTTGCGAGGCTATGGGCTACTCTTAATACTTGACCATGGCCAAGGATACCTCACCCTATACGGGCAGAATCAATCACTGAACAAACAGGTTGGTGATCCGGTCAAACAAAACGAAGTGATCGCCGCTATAGGTAACAGTGGCGGCAATAGTGAGCCGGGGCTCTATTTCGAGCTACGCAAACAGGGCAACCCCGTCAACCCGCAGCGCTGGTGCCGTGGTTCACGCCCCGAAACACTAGCAAAGTAGTCACGTCATGATTAGAGGTATTACAATTACCATGAGTTGCTGCCATAATCGGTAACAAATTTTCATCGCTTAACTCGGATATTTTATGAATTATTCGGGTTGATACATCAAAAGGCTTATTAAAAGAATGAAATCATTTCCTCGTAACATGCTGGTATTAACACTGGGAGTGCTACTCGGCCTCTCCATCTCAATTGGGCACGGTGTCTTTGCCAACCGCGAGGACGCTGAGGCTACCCTGCCACTGGATGAGTTACGCAACTTCACCCAGATTTTTTCGCGAATCAAAGCGGACTATGTGGAGCCGGTTGATGATAAAACCTTGCTGGAAAATGCGATACGCGGCATGGTCTCTGGCTTAGACCCTCACTCCAGCTATCTCGACATCAGCGACTATCACGACCTGCAGATCGGCACCACCGGCGAGTTTGGCGGCTTGGGGATTGAAGTAGGCATGGAGGATGGCTTTGTTAAGGTGATCAGCCCAATCGACGACACCCCGGCCGATCATGCGGGTGTTGAAGCAGGTGATTTGATTGTTCGCCTGGATGACACCCCGGTTAAAGGACTCACCCTGCGTGATGCGGTTAACCTGATGCGCGGAAAAGTGGGCACCGATATTTTACTGACGATTGTGCGTGAAGGTGAAGAGAAGCCCCTCAAGATCACCATCACCCGCGATAAAATAAAAGTTAAGAGCGTCAAATCACGGCTGATTGAACCCGACATCGGTTATCTTCGTATTACCCAGTTCCAGTCACGCACCGGAGATAATCTGCTTGAGGCGATTGACTCATTAGCAGATGAAAACGAGCGTGCCCTGCGCGGCGTGATTTTAGATCTGCGCAACAACCCCGGCGGTGTACTCGATGCAGCGGTAGAGGTTTCGGATGCCTTTCTTGAGAAGGGGTTGATTGTCTACACCGAGGGGCGCATTAAAAACTCCGCCATGACCTTTAACGCTCGCCCAGGCGATGAGATAGATGGTGCGCCACTGATTGTGCTGGTTAATGAAGGCTCGGCATCGGCATCAGAAATCGTTGCCGGGGCATTGCAAGACCACAAACGGGCACTGATTATTGGCAATAAAACCTTTGGTAAAGGCTCGGTTCAGACCATCTTGCCACTGGGCAATGACAGCGCCATCAAGCTTACCACTGCCCGTTATTTCACCCCGGCAGGGCGTTCGATTCAGGCAGAGGGTATCGTGCCTGATATTATACTGGACCACATCAAAATCAGTGATATCAGCAATAGGTCAGCTCACTCGCTGAAAGAGGCTGACCTGAGTGGTCACCTGACAAATGGCAGTCAGCCAAAAAGCGAAAAGCAGAAAGAGGCTGCCGACGAGGAGGCGAGCGATGCCGATAAACGCGCAACGCTCGCCAAACAGGATTATCAACTCTATGAGGCCGTCAACATGCTCAAAGGGCTGATGATTCTACAAAGATAACAATATGCGATACCGCACTGCCATGAACAGGGTGATAAAGCCGCTATTTATGAGCGGCTTAATACTCATTACACAAATGGGCAGTAGCTTTGCTGAAGCTGAATCACAAGACCCGCTACGCCCCAGTATCAGCATTATTATTGATGATATTGGCTACCACCTAACCGAAGGCATCCGCGCCATCGAACTGCCCGGTGCCATCGCTTACGCCTTTCTCCCCCACACACCCCACGCCATCAGATTGGCTAAATTAGCTCACAGCTATAACAAAGAGATTATGCTGCACGCCCCGATGCAGCCAATAGATGCCGACAAAAACAGACTACTCGGCCCCGGCGCGCTAACCATGGAGATGAGTGAACAGCAGATCATCAAAACCTTGCAGGCCGATCTTGACTCCATCCCCCATGTCTCAGGCATTAATAATCACATGGGCAGTTTGTTAACACGCCATCCGGGCCATATGCTGTGGGTGATGCGCGAACTAAATCGACAGGGTGACCTGTTTTTTGTCGATAGCCTCACCTCAAACCAAAGTATTGCCAAAAAAGTGGCCCATGAGTTCAGCGTACCCGCACTACAACGCGATATTTTTCTTGATCACATTGCGGATGAGGCCTACATCAACCGTCAGTTTGATAATCTGATTGCCCTCGCCAAAGCGCGGGGCAGTGCAGTGGGGATCGCCCACCCTTATGATGAAACACTTAATGTGCTGAGTGAACGCCTGTTAGAGTTAGAGGCGCTAGAGATCAACTTGGTGCCCGTCAGCGTAATGATCCAACAGCGGAGAAGCCCCCAATGGCAAGCGTCCTTATCCCACTCGCTCAAGGCTGCGAAGAGCTCGAAGCCGTAACCCTCATCGACCTGTTACGGCGAGCGAACATCGATGTAGTAACTGCCGGATTAGATGATAAAGCGGTTGTCACCGCACACGGTGTCACATTAATCCCCGATACCACCCTTGAGGAAGCACTCAAGAAAGCCTATGAGATGATCATTCTGCCCGGTGGCATGCCGGGCACAAATCACCTAGAACAAGATAACCGCCTGAAAAACGCTCTCATGGAGCAGAACCAACAGGGGAAATATATTGCCGCTATCTGCGCCGCACCCAAAATACTCGCCGCCGCCGGGATTTTAAATGGGCGGCACGCAACCAGTTACCCTGGTTTTTTGGATGCAATGGATCTACCTGAAGTTGAATATCTGGACGAGATGGTAGTGCATGATGACAATATCATCACCTCAACCAGCCCCGGCACTGCAATGGATTTCGCCCTCTACCTTATCGAGGTATTAAAGGGTGAAACGCTTCGCGACAAGGTTGAAGAGGGGTTGGTGCGCCCAGCACACCACACTATCTATGATGAAATAGATGAAGGTTAACGGCGTGACCACGCCATCAATAACAGCCACACCCCAAAACCACCCAATACCCAGGTGGTGAGCGGTGCACCGGCGACAATTGTCGGCGCACGACCATCCAGACCAAAAA
>JALSJH010000114.1 GCA_026989455.1 Chromatiales bacterium
CTCTCAGCCTAAATTCATCCAGACTTAATCAGAGATTCCTTAACCGGGCGAACCGGTTATAATGGTCGATTATCTAATTTAAATAAACTGTCTTATCCCAAGACCCAGATACACGGTGGCCGCTAGAAATGAGTGATGCAGTAGAGATAACAGACGACGAACGGGCTGAGATTGATGCTCAAATTGCCCAACTGAACAGCGTGTATGGGCCGCTATCCCCCGAACAGCGTGTACAGCAACTCTATAAAGATTTTATGGAAGATGAGGTGATGCTCACCTCCTCTTTTGCGACTAACTCGGCCTTTTTACTGCACCTTTTTTCTCAGGCAGCGCCGCACCAAAAAGTAATTTTTATCGATACCGGTTATCACTTTCAGGATACCTTGCTCTATAAGGAGGAGCTGACCGAACTCTACAATCTTAGAGTTGAGGATGTGCGCGCTGAGAAGTGGAAGTATGAGTTCACGCTCAAGGATGAGACCTGGAAAACCGACCAGGATCTCTGCTGTAGCATTAATAAGGTGGAGCCGCTGCAAGAGGTGAAGGAGAAGTACAGTGTCTGGGTTTCCGGCTTAATGCGCTGGCAAACTGAGCACCGCGCCTCGCTGGATGTGTTTGAGTACCGGGGTGGGATTATTAAGTTCTATCCACTGATCGATGTAACCAAACAGCAGCGTGATGACTATATCCGCGAGCACAAACTCCCTTTTCACCCGATGGTTGCCAAGGGCTTCTCTTCGGTAGGCTGCACTCACTGCACTCGCCAGGGTGATGATCGATCAGGGCGCTGGGTGGATACCACTAAATCGGAATGCGGCCTACATACTCGCTGATTTTCTCGGCCACATGCTGTGTGGCCGTTAGTTTTTAATTTTTAAGCGTCTCCATCAGGTCGATCATAAACTCCGTATCTTCCTGCTCGACCGCCTTCCAGTTTTCAATCCCCAGCCCTTGCAATACCCCCAACCCTTTTTCGTTCGCGGGCATCGCCAGTAATCTCTCCAATATCTCACCACGCTTGTGGCTTATTTGCGGCCCGGCCAGCAGCAGGTGGTGAATATCATGAATATCACTCCGCACCAATTGCTTTAATTTACTGCGGGTCATTTTCGATAGGTTCGTATAGGTGTCGGCGAGGAAAAACCCCACATCAGCATCCTGAGTAATCAGATCTTTTGCCACCAGTACATAGGTTGCTCGGGTCGATGCGGTGGTATTTTGTGCATCCAGATTTGCCGGCTCCAGCATCAATGAGCAGACCATATTGACATCGGGATCGTCGGTTTTTGAGATACGCAGACCAGGCTGCAACTCATCCACATTCGAGATAGCACTTTCGGCACTCACCGCAATAATCGCTTCATCAGCCGCATTATCGGGGCAGGCAATTGGTACAAAACCCTTCTCTCGCACCAAGTTTGAAGCGTCGAACGGGTTGGCGTAGATCAAATCTATCTCATCATGGGCGATCGCTTGGCGTTGCGATTCAAAGTCGTTATAAAGCTCAAGGTGGATCTGCTCATTAAGACTTTTTTGTAGCCAGGTATTGAAGAAAAACCAGCCGGAGATAAACTCCGGATTAAAGTCTGGGCTAACTGTGAATGTATATTTCATGTTGTTTACTCCAGAAATGGAAAAGTTTAGGGGGTTACGTCAACGTCTCATAGAGTGCTTCCGCTTCCTTCACTTTCATTTTGGAAGGGCGACGACGCACCGAGGTGTAACCTAAAACCTCTCCCCCTCTTATATTGGGAATCACCGTGGCATAGACCCAATAGAAGCCACCATCCTTGCGCAGGTTTTTGACATAGCCGTGCCACTTCTTCTTTTCTGCCAGGGTGCTCCACAACCCCTGAAAGGCGGCTGCGGGCATTTCGGGGTGACGCAAAATGGAGTGCGGCGCGCCAATTAGCTCTTCTCGGGTGTAACCCGACATCTCAACAAATGACTCATTGGCATGAGTGATTGCCCCCTTCAGATCGGTACGAGAGACAATCAAGCGCCCGTCAGGTACCGGAAATTCGACCTCGGTGTAGAAAACTTTTCGCTGTGAATCATCATGAAAAGTCAGCACCTTTTCACGGTATTCTCCGATAATATCGGCCATCTTCATATCGTTCATATGCACCCCTCGATTACAGTAGCGACATTCTGAAAATTACATTTGTTTACCCCGCCGGACTACAATATTTTAGTCACATCTTCTGCGGCCCTTTTGACATCAAGAAAGATCAGACCTAGTCGTGCGGTTGGTTTGGCCATAACCGAGATCACCGCATCCCGACCGGCGTGGGCCATTAGCACATAACCGTTTTTTCCTTTAATCAACACCTGTTCCAGCTCACCGCGCTGTAGCTCTTGTGAGGTGCGATCACCCAGCGACAACATCGCCGCGCCCATGGCACCGACTCTATCTTCATCCATACCGGCGGGAAGCATGGCGGCTATCATGAGCCCGTCGGTGGAGATGATGGCCGATGCTTCAATATCAGCGGAGCTTCCATTCAGGTCACTTAAGATGGCGGTTAATAAATCTGAACGCATAACGTTACTCCTCTATTCCTGCTTGGTAATAATTCAACTCTATTGGTAACTATTCAGCCTATTCATCTTTTGCTTCAACTCTTCGTTATTTTCGTACTCAATCGGTCACATATTCCCTATATGCTCCCTCTCTCCGTGCAAAAATGCCTCGATTTGAAGCAAAATATAAACACGCTAAAGAGTTACCTCTATTGTTTGTATCGCTCACTTAAAAACCAGACCAGCTCAACAAAAGCGGGCTGATTGAGCACGGGTAAACCACTGATCACCAGTGAAAATCGCTGCTCACCGATATAAAGCGGCCAAAACCCCAGCTCACTATCGCCCCCGGCATTAACCACCGCCCACGCGGAGGATGCCATGCTAAGATTATTTTGCAGCAAGCCGTTGTGCCGCTGGTGCAGTGAGGCGAGATCTGCGCTGAGCGCTGAAACCTCTTCCGCCGTCTCATGAGCAAAACCATGGGTGGCCAGATAAAACCCCTCTTCATCCGCTAACAGCGCCTTGCCCGACCCAGAGAGCGCCGCCAGCAGCGGGGGGATGACCTCCTCTAGCCGCTCTTTTGGCAAAGATTGTTTATCGTCAAAGCCTTGCAACCAACCCAATTTTTGAGATCGATGCAGCAGTGATAACGCATCCTGCTCCACTGTAATATTGGATAGTTTTTGCAGCTTTTTCAGTGTTAAATAACGACTTTTCGGTTTTGACATCAATGAGAATAGCAGTTGCCTTGCCGGGTCATGGTGGCGGCTTGAAATGGCGTAGTACGCCCCTGCAGGGGTCGGCACGACATAACACTCTGTCATCAACTGTAATTCGCTCATCTATTCGCCCAACCATGGATCAAGTGTGTAGAGCAGCGCCTCTACCAGTTTAGAGATATCCTCACCCTCTCGGGCATCCACCTCAAATAGCGGTGGGTTAATGCCATGCGCTTGTATTCTCTTGTGATAATCTTCCAGTGAGGGTTCGGGGCTGATGTCCATTTTTGTAATACCGATCGCCACTTTGTTTTCAGCAATAAAACTTTTAAAGGCATCAAGAAAAAAAGCCATATCCTTGAAAGGATCAGCACGGCTATTATCGAGCAGTAAAACCAACCCTAGCCCACCCTGGCTAAGAATCTCCCACATAAAACTGAAACGCTCCTGGCCGGGCGTACCGTAGAGGTGAATTCGCTCATTATTACCCAGCAGCATGACACCATAATCCATAGCCACGGTGGTTTCCGGCTTGTGATCTTGGGTCATATCACTGGCATGTTCATCGGTTCGAACCACCGGTGAATCGCTAATAGAGCCGATCGCCGTGGTTTTACCCGCCCCTACCGGCCCGGTAAAAATAATTTTATGGTTGCTCATAATGCTGCCCAAGTTTCTATGCGATTAAGAAATCTCTGATCAAGTCTGGGTGAATTTCGGCTGAGATTTCAACCAACATAAAAACACTCATGATTTATCAGAGCCTCCTCATGGACGCGTTAATTTATTGAGTATTTTCCCAAACAAGCCATGGAGCCGGTGCTGTTTTAGTGGCTCTGGCTCTATGAGGGTATCGGCGGTGCGGTGGGCTGATCCGGCTAGCCCAATAGCTTGTGCCGCACTGTAGAGCGAAAATACCTGGCTGTACGGAATACCCAGCACTTGGCTGATCAAGGGGAGCTTGTGGGGTTGGCCTATGAGCAGCGTGACCACACGCATCATCCCGGGAGAAACACTCAACCGGGTGATGTTTGGCCAGTGGCGCAGATAGACCGGGGCATTCAAGTCTGTCCCGAGGGGCACCCTCCCCTGAGCACTCCATAACGCCACCTGCCATAAAAAAGCATCGATTGAACGACCCGTTTTGCTCTCAACAGCGCGATACTCCAGCTCGAAACTGTTTTTTCTATTATGGCTGCGCATCTTCACCTCAAGGGTGCAGAGTGGCGAGGTGCAAAGCCGCTTCAGGCAAGTATCGTTGATGGAGGTAATCACTTTTTTTGCCTCCGGAAGCACCGTAATCGTCTTCCACTCACCGCCGATTCTGATACTAAGCTGAACCGAAATGTTCTTTTTTACGGCCCGTTTAATTGCGGTAGAAATCTCTCCCTGTAGATGGTTTTCGGGGTCATAAAAATAGCTCTCCTTAGACTCCGCTTGGCAAAAATCCACCTTAGGTATGCGAGCACGACTAATGGGGGGCTTTTTCGCTTCAACTTGGCTAACCTTTGCAGGCATAGCCGCTTTAACCTGTGCTGCGTGGCGAGCAACCGCCCCCTCTTTCAACTCGGGCTTAGTTGCAATGGCTGCACCCACCCGCCGAGGATCAAGCAGCGGCAACTGAGAGACTTTTTTGATCGTTTTTATCAGCGCATCCACACGAATAGGGCGCGCCACATAGTGAGTATCTTCAAGCTGAGGATCACTCACCGATAGCACAATGATGTGTCGCAGTGGATATTCGTTTCGTACTTTTTCCAACAGCTCTCCGCCATCAACACTGTCCATATTAACAATGGACATGTCGGCAGATGCCGCATCATCAGTGAGTGCACAGCACCCTTTGCCGGGGCCGTTAAAAGCCATTCGCAGCGCTTCACATGAGCGCTCATCCATGCCGTAAACCGTGGCTGTTAAGCTATTTTTTTCCGATGCTCTCATCGAATAACACCCCATCTACAGACCAAAAGCCTCGGCTTGTGTATCCCACTCAGCTTGTACAGCCTGTGACCACTCGGTACGCTTTTTATAAGCCATCCGAAAGGCATCTCTATTCTGTGTGTGCCGATAAATCATTAATAGCTCAAGGCTCAACTCCGCCTGTTGCGGCGACTGCTGCAACGCTTGCTCTAGCCGTTTTTGCGCGAGCTCAATCTGCCCACTATTTAATAGGTCACGCACCTCATCTATCAGTGCGGTATCGGCCACTCGCGCCACCTCTGTTTGCGCTTCGCTTAGATTCAGCGAACCACTCACCGCACCACTCAAGCGAGAGTAGCGGCTCAGCGGCATCACATCGGTTGCTAGGAGGCCACGCTGCATCCCCACTTTAAACAGCGCAAGTTGAGACTGGGTCAATCGCGCTGCAACCCCCCGCAACAGCCGTAGTCGCAAGGCACTGCCTTTTTCGCCCAGGGCGATAAACAGATCGAGCAGGGCTCCGTACACCCCCTCACCGTTATCACATTGATGGTAAATTTTCAGGCGTTGCAGGTGGGCAATCAGATCGGCGGGTGCTCGCTGAATACGGTGAGCCAGGTGGTCGAGTATCTTTTCATCCATGCCACCCGCTCTATTTTGCGCGTAATCACCGGCAGAAAAAAAACAGGGGTCCTGTAATAAAGGGTTGGTCTCAGTGCTATCCGTAGCAGGCAAATCGCAATCTGGATGAATAGCCGACATGGTTCGGGTGCTCTTAATTTATTAAGGAGTCTCTGATTAAGTTTGGATAAATTTAGGGTGAGAGGAAATTGCTCTCATTTGTTCCGAAATGCACAGTAATAATCACTCTTATTGGTGCAATTTTCGGGATAGATGAGGGCGATTTCAGCCAGCATAAAACATTCATGACTTGAGCAGAGCTTCCTTAAGTGAGAGTTAATTTACACACCCCTTATGACGGCAATTTAGTGACAAAGTTAATGGAAATAGTTGATGAATTCAAAAAATAACCACATTTTAAATACCAGTAACGGATTACATTATTTAAAGTGTATCTCTGGCAGTGAAACAAGAGAGGTGATCTGCCCTATAAACGGGCAGATAAAATACTCATAATCTCCTCATCAAGCAGCACTATTGGATTTGTTTTCATACTGCTGCCCCGGCAGTTTTCAACCACCTTCGCAAGTATCGATGAGGTGATTCCATAGTGAGACAGACCCGGCAGTTGCAGCTGCGTGGTCCATTCACTGAGCTGTGCAATTAACATTTTCTGCGCCTCTTCATCACTCTGGTGATGCTTGCGGCTAAACAGTCGCCCCACATCCGCATAGCGCCTCAACCCAGGATTTTGCGGATCCCTTGATCGCATTGCGGCTATATTCACCTTACTTGCCTCGGCAACCAGGGTTCCACAGGCGATACCGTGGGGAATGGGAAAGAAGGCGCCCAGTGGGGAAGCGAGGCCATGCACGGAACCTAAACCTGCCTGCGCCAGCGTCACCCCGGATAACCACGCGGCATACAGCATTTCATCCTGCGCCTCTGTAGCCTGGTCACCCTTTTGGTACCAATCCAATAGGCTATCTCGCACCCTGCTCAAGCCGCTAAGCGCCAGCGCATCTGTAAAAGGGTTCGCCTTGGTTGAGAGGTAGGACTCCAGCAGTTGAGTCAGTGCATCCATACCATTACCGGCAATGAGTTCCGCACGACACCCGTTGAGCAACAGCGGATCGAGGATCGCATACTCTGCCACCAGCTTGTCATCCCGAAATGATTTCTTGAAACCCGCCGCCCCTTGCAGACTCAGCACCGCATTTTTGGTCGCCTCACTACCGGTACCAGCGGTTGTTGGCACCGCAATAAAGGGGGTGGATGGGCCTATATAACGCTTCTCCGGACCAACGCCCTCTAGGTGATCCATCACCGAGTTACCGGGCTTCAACAACCCGGCAATCGCCTTTGCGGCATCCAGCACACTGCCGCCGCCAATACCTAACACCACCTCAATCTGCTGTGGATGATATTCGGCCACCACTTCATCAATGCGCTGGGGTGATGGCTCGCCACTAATCACCACCTGCTGCCACTCAAAACCATCCACCCGCAAGGCATCCATCAACCACAACCATTGCGACTGCTGTTGCAAAGAGCGGCTGCCAGTGACCAGCAGCACTTTACTGCCGTATGGCTTCATAATCAGTGGGATTTTGGCAAAACTGCCTCGCCCATATTCAACACGGGGAACCCTGGCAATAGAAAATGAAG
Organism: Chromatiales bacterium; assembly: GCA_026989455.1. Classification (GTDB taxonomy): domain Bacteria; phylum Pseudomonadota; class Gammaproteobacteria; order RBG-16-57-12; family RBG-16-57-12; genus JAFLJP01. The sequence goes on from JALSJH010000114.1 coordinate 7,455, forward strand.
TGCATGACATTAAGCGTGGTCCTTATGG
>JALSJH010000115.1 GCA_026989455.1 Chromatiales bacterium
GAGATATTTGAGAAGACGGTAGAGCACAATCTAAAAGATCCTACCTTTATTACCGCCTATCCCACCGAAGTTTCACCGCTGGCACGCCGCAATGATCACAACCCTTTAGTGACCGATCGTTTTGAATTTTTTGTCGGTGGCCGTGAACTGGCCAATGGCTTCTCAGAGCTGAATGATGCCGAAGACCAGGCGGAGAGATTCCGTATGCAGGTTGCCGAAAAAGAGGCCGGTGATGACGAAGCGATGCACTTTGATGAAGATTATATCGTCGCCCTTGAGCACGGCCTGCCACCCACCGCAGGAGAGGGTATCGGTATCGATCGGCTGGTGATGCTGCTGACCGACTCCCCCTCCATTCGTGATGTATTGCTCTTTCCCCATATGCGCAAGCAGGGGTAGTGTGAACAGAGATCTAACGCTGCTGATTCCGGGCTTTATGCGCCCAGAGTGTGTGCTGGCATCTGAGCAGCCCACCCTGTCACGGCTTTTAAGTCGGGCAGATGGGGTGCGCTGTGCAACCAATCACCTCGAACAGCGGATACTCAACCTCTTCTCGATCCAGGGCACGCATGAAACCCTTCCGGTCGCTCCACTGACCTATCTGTTGGATGGTGGCGAGCCTAGCGATGAATACCTTCTCCGAGTAGACCCGATCTATTGCCAGCCGGATCGAGGCCGGGTGGTCTTGATGGCGCGGGAGCTGGGGCTGCTTCAAGCGGAGGCCGACAGCATGATTGCCGACCTTAACCGCCTTTTTGCTGAAGATGGCTGGCAATTTATCGCCCCCCATCCCGACCGTTGGTACCTTAAAATGCCCGCCGCTGAGCAGCTCAAAACCACCCCGCTCTCATCGGTTATGGGGCACGATATTCATAATTTCCTACCGCAATCCCCCCAAGGTGTGGCGCTGCACCGCGCCATGAGCGAGATCGAAATGTTACTGCACAGCAACGCATCAAATCAGCAGCGTATCGCCGCCCAGCAGTTGCCGGTTAACAATGTCTGGATCTGGGGCGGTGGCCGCCTACCAGCCAAACCAAAAACCGCCTGGGCACAGATATGGAGTGATGATTCACTGGTGCTGGCCGCAGCAAAACATGCAGATCTGCCCCGTTGTGAATCGCCAGAAACAGCCACGCAATGGCTACAACAGGCGATTACCCCAGGCCACCATCTGATTGCGCTGGCGGCACCCGAAGAGGTCTACGGCTATGATCAAACATGGTTTGCGCCGTTAGCCAGCGCACTGAAATCGGGGCAGCTCAATACACTTACCCTGTGGCTCGATAACGGCTACCAATACCAGATAACCAAAAAGAGCCTGCGCCGCTGGTGGCGTAAGCAGCGTACAATGAAGCAGTTCTTGTGAGCATCCTCATCGAGCGCCGCCACGCCGACCCCGAGGCGATGGCTGATCTGGCAAGCGAAACACCCCTATTGGCGCGTATTTACGCCGCTCGCGGGGTGACGGATAAGCGCCAGCTTGATAATGGCCTGAGCCAGTTAATAGAGCCTGGCTTGCTCAAGGGCATTGAGGGTGCGGTAGCGCGCTTACAGCAGGCGCTCGACCAGCAGCAGCGTATTCTGGTGGTGGCCGACTTTGACTGTGATGGCGCTACCGCCTGCGCCGTGGCACTGCGTGGCCTTGCCATGCTGGGGGCGCAGCACCTCGACTATATTGTACCGAATCGCTTTGAATATGGTTATGGCCTCTCACCCGAAATTGTCGCCGTGGCGGCTACGCGCAAGCCGGATCTGATCATCACCGTCGATAATGGTATCGCCAGTATTGAAGGGGTTACTGCGGCTAATCAGCTGGGTATTGATGTGTTGGTCACCGATCACCACCTGGCAGCTAATCAGTTACCCGAAGCCGTTGCCATCGTCAATCCTAATCAACCGGGAGACCGTTTCCCCTCCAAAAATCTTGCCGGGGTCGGGGTGATCTTTTATCTGTTACTGGCACTACGTCGAGCGCTGCGTGAACAGCAGTGGTTTGTTGAGCAGAACTTGGCCGAGCCAAACCTGGCCTCGTTATTAGACCTGGTCGCCTTGGGAACCGTTGCCGATGTGGTGGCGCTGGATCACAACAACCGAATTTTAGTCAGCCAAGGGCTGGCGCGTATTCGCAGTGGCCGCTGCTGCGCCGGAATTCGGGCTATTTTGCAGATTGCCGGACGTAACCCGTCAGATATCAGCTCGTCAGATCTTGGCTTTATGGTCGGCCCTCGCTTGAATGCGGCGGGTCGTCTGGATGAGATGTCACTGGGTATTGAGTGTTTGCTGACCGATGATCCGACACAGGCAACAAACATCGCCAACGAACTGGATGGGCTCAACCGCGATCGGCGCAGCATCGAGCAGGGGATGCAGCAGCAAGCGATGCAGATACTGGATAAAATGGAGTTAGATGAAGCACTGCCTGTAGGTCTCTGCCTCTATGATGAAACCTGGCACCAAGGGGTGGTGGGCATCCTCGCATCACGGATTAAAGAGAAACTACACTGCCCGGTAATCGCCTTCGCCCCGGCGGATGATGGCAGTGGGCAGATAAAAGGATCGGCACGTTCAGTCAGTGGGGTGCATATTCGTGATGTGTTGGATGCACTCGCTTCACACAATCCCGGTCTACTCAATAAATTTGGCGGCCACGCCATGGCTGCAGGCCTAACACTGGCCGCAGAAAATTTCACGCCATTCAAACAGCTGTTTGATCAGGAGGTGCAACGGCACCTCAGTCGTGATCAACTGCGTGGCGTAATTCATAGTGATGGTGAACTGGCGGTCGATGAATTTAACCAGACCACCGCTGAACTGCTGCGCCACGCCAGCCCGTGGGGACAAGCCTTCGCAGAGCCGGTATTCGATGGCGTGTTTACCCTTCAATCACGGCGTATTGTCGGCGAAAAACACCTCAAATTACAGCTGCGCCACGGGGAGTTGTCGCAGGTGATTGATGCGATTGCTTTTAACAAAACCGACCTTGAATGGCCTGTGAAGGTAAGCAAGGTGAAGGTTGCTTATCAGCTGGATATTAATGAGTTTCGTGGCAACCGCAGCTTGCAGTTATTAGTGCGTTATATCGAACCTGTTTAGGGATGCTCTGATCAAGCCATGAATATTTTATGCTGGCTGAAATCGAAGTAGATTTAACCTCCCCCTTAGAAAAAGGGGGATTGAGGGGGATTTGCCAATAGTCATGAACGGCTCAAAATTCCATTAAAGGGGAATAACCCCACGGCGCGTCAATTGCCGAAAACTCCACGCCATCAACGCCCCCCGTGCCGCCATAAACAGCATCAAAGCGGCCCACAACCCGTGATTACCCCAAGGTTGCAGTAGCCACCAGGCGGGAAAGAAAATCAGCAAAGTTGAAAATAGCATCGTGTTGCGCATCTCACGGGCGCGGGTCGCACCGATGAAAATCCCATCAAACAGATAGCCCCACACCGCCACCAGTGGCATGAAGATTGACCAGATAAGGTACTCATTGGCAACGGCCCTAACGGCTTCAATATCACTGAGCTGTCTAATCAGCCACTGGCCAGCCAGCGCATAAAATGCGGCAAACAGCAGCGCAAAACCGAGCGACCAGAGCGCAGCGGTATAGATTGCACTTTTAAGGGCTTGGCGGTCACGTTTGCCGATGGCACGGCCAACCAACGCCTCTGCCGCATGGGCAAAGCCATCCAGCGCATAGGCCATTAGGGTCTGAAAGTTGATCAAAATAGCGTTGGCCGCCAGTATCAGATCACCCATTTTGGCCCCCTGTGCGGTGAAGAAAGCAAGGGTAAAGATCAAACAGAGGGTGCGCAGCATAATATTGCTATTCAGTGTGAGCAGCCGCCGCAGTTTGTGGCGCTGTAAAATGTTCTGCCACTGCCAGCGGGCAGGGTGCCTCTTTAGCAGTTTAAAGGTCAATACAAGACCCACCGCACAACCAATATACTCCGCCATGACAGAGGCGATAGCGACACCATCTACCGTCATACCCAAGCCAATCACAAACCAGAGATCGAGCACAATATTGGTAAAATTGGTGACCAGTAACATCACCAAAGGGCCACGAACATTCTGCATGCCGAGCATCCAGCCGATCAATACATAGTTGAGTAGCGTGGCCGGGGCGCTCCAGACTCGAATGGTGAAATATTGGTGGGCGTAATGCTCCACTTCATCACTGGCATCGAGCAGGTAAAAAGCCAACTGGCCAATGGGATATTGCAACAATAAAATAAGCAACGAGCAGAGCAGGGCTAACAGGCTTGCCCGAACCAGTGTGGTGTGTATTTCAGGGCTGTTCTCCTCACCGAATGCCTGTGCAATCAGTCCGGTGGTGCCCATGCGCAGAAAGCCAAAGCCCCAAAAAATAAAAGAGAATATCAACGCGCCCAGCGCCACAGCACCGAGATAATAGGCGTGTTCCAGGTGCCCCACCACCGCGGTATCCACCAGACCCAATAGTGGGATTGAGAGGTTGGAGAGAATCAGCGGAATGGCGAGACGCAATACCGGGCGATGTTGTAGCCGAGCGGGGCTAGACATGGGCAGTGGGCATCATGCTATAACAGCGGCTCAAGCTGTGGCCATACCGCATTTAAGAGCAGAGGCTGCGCGACTGCGCGGGGGTGCAGGCCATCGGCTTGGAAGTAGTTATTGTTATGCGCTATTTTTTCGAGCAAAAAAGGCACCAGCGGCAGTGCATATTGCTGGGCAAGTTGGTGGTAGATAGCATGGAACTTTTGGTTGAACAGCGCGCCATAGTTAGGGGGCAAGCGCATGCCGATCAGTAGCACTTGGCTGTTGTGTTGCTGGGCGAGTTGAATCATCGCTTCAAGATTTCTCTTTAACTGCTCAAGTGAGCTGCCGCGCAAGCCGTCATTGGCACCGAGAGCTAAAACTAACAGCTGAGGCTGGTACTGCTCAAGCGCCGCAGGTAGGCGACTAAGCCCCCCTTGGCTGGTCTCGCCACTGCTGCTGATGTTGACCACGCGGTAGGGGCGGTTATCATGGCTCAGCCGCTGCTGGAGCAGTGCTACCCAGCCATCCGCTTCATTGATACCATAAGCGGCGCTAAGGCTATCACCCAGCACCAACAAAATGGGCTGGGGTGTGGCGGCCGCTAGGTTAGCTGAAAACCACAGCAGGGTAAGCAGCATAAGCATTTGCAGGCCACGTTGCAGCCGGTACGAAATCATCATAAATAATTTGAGTCGCGAAGGAAGTTAAATTGATGCCACATAGCATATTGAAAACCCAAGCATTGGGGAAGCGCGTTAACAGCCCCGAGGGTGAGTTGGTGTTGTTAGAGCGTGTCGACATGTGTGTGGCGGCGGGTGAAACAGTGGCGGTGATCGGTGCCTCCGGCTCCGGTAAGTCGACTCTGCTAGGGCTACTGGCGGGTTTGGATGAACCCAGTGAAGGTGAAGTGTATATCGCAGGTCAGGCGCTGTTTGAGTTGGATGAAGATGGTCGTGCCGCACTCCGTGCCGCCAAGCTAGGCTTTGTTTTCCAGAGCTTTCAACTACTGGACAACCTGACCGCACTGGAAAATGTGATGTTACCGCTAGAGCTGGCAGGCCGCAAAGATGCGGAAGAGTACGCCAAAGAGGTATTAGCACGGGTTGAACTGGGCCACCGCCTGCTCCACTACCCCAAACAACTCTCCGGCGGCGAACAGCAGCGCGTTGCCATTGCCCGCGCCTTTGCGCCCAACCCCGCGCTGATGCTGGCAGACGAGCCGACCGGTAATCTGGACAGCGCCACCGGCGAACGAATTATCGAGCTGCTGTTTCAGCTCAACAGCGAACAACAGACCACCCTGGTGCTGGTCACCCACGACAGAGAACTCGCCCAGCGCTGTCAACGGCGACTAGAGCTTCATCAAGGACAGCTAAGGGAACTCTCATGACCACTGCGCTAGCACTGCGCATGTTGCGCCGTGAATGGCGCAGCGGCGAACTGCGGGTGATCTGGCTATCACTGCTGATCGCGGTAGCTGCCGTGGTGGCGGTGGGTGTGTTCAGTGACCGGGTAAACCAAGCCCTAACACAGCAGGCCAATGCGTTACAGGGGGGCGATTTGATTCTCTCTTCGGATAATCCACTGCCCCAGCGCTATCGCCAGCAAGCAGATCAAGCCGGGCTGTTATGGGTAGAGGGTTATGAGTTCCCCTCCATGGTGATGGCCGAAGATCGAGCGCGTCTAGTGGCGGTCAAAGCGGTCTCGAATGGCTACCCACTACGGGGTGAGCTGTTGATTAGCCAGACCCCTTTTGCACCGACACAAGTGGCCAACGGACTGCCCACCACGGGCACGGTATGGGTGGAGCCGCAGCTGCTGAGTGACCTCTCACTTTCGGTCGGTGATTCACTGAGTCTGGGGGCTTCAACGGTGAAAATCAGTGCGGTGATTCGCAATGAACCGGCTCGTGCCGCGGGTAATCTATTTTCGTTATCCCCCCGAGTATTGTTAAATAGCGCCGACCTAGCGGCAACCGAACTGGTGCAACCCGCCAGTCGGGTACGCTATCAATTGACGATGGCGGGTGAGCTGGCGCGAATCAAACAACACAAAAAACAGTTACAACGGCAGCTACAGCCCGGTGAGCGGCTACTGGATGTCACCGATGGCCGCCCAGAGGTGAAAATGGCAGTCGAGCGCGCCGCCCGCTTTCTGGGGTTGGCCGCACTGGTGAGCGTGTTGCTGGCGGGTGTGGCCATCGCCATGGCCAGTCGCCGCTACAGTGAGCGACACTACGACCACTGCGCGGTGCTGCGTTGCCTGGGTGCCAGCCATCGGCAAATCTTAAGCCTGTTCCTGTTACAGCTTTTAATTGTCGGCACCGTAGCCGGAGGGCTGGGTGCAGCATTAGGTTATATCGCACAAGCGGGCTTGGTAAATGCACTCACGCCACTGTTTGGTGGCGAGTTACCCCGCCCATCACTACAGCCTGCCGCCATCGGTATTTTAGTGGGGCTAGTCACACTGTTTGGCTTCTCACTGCCGCGTTTTATCGCCCTGAGTCGAGTCCCGGCACTGCGGGTGCTGCGCCGAGACCTACAAGGCTCGGGTGCCCAACCGTGGCTGGTTTTTCTAATTAGCCTCGCCGCACTGATGACACTGCTGGTGATTCAGGCGGGTGATATAAAATTAGGACTCTACGCACTGCTGGGGGTTGGCATTTCACTGCTACTGCTGGCATCACTGGCTTGGCTGATGGTGTGGGGTATCGGCCGCATCAAGGGGCAGGTGGGGTTGGCGTGGCGCTTTGGTCTGCTCAATATCTCCCGCCGCGCCGGTGCCAGCGTGGTGCAGGTGAGTGGCTTTGGTCTCGGCATCATGGCGCTGCTGCTGCTCACCATGGTGCGGGGCGACTTGCTTAGTGAGTGGCAACTACAACTACCCGACAACGCTCCCAACCGCTTTCTAATCAACATCCAGCCCGATCAAGTCGAAGCGGTGGCGCAGTTCTTTCGTGAACAACAGGTTGAAAATGTGCCGCTCTATCCCATGGTGAGAGGCCGGTTGGTGGCGATCAACAACAAAACACTCAGCGTAGATGACTTCCAGGATGATCGGGCAAAACGGCTACTAATGAGGGAGTTTAACCTCTCCTGGTCTCCCACAATGCCCAGCGGCAACACCTTGATTGCAGGGGCGTGGTGGCAAGCCAGCAACCAACCGCAACTCTCAATAGAGCAGGGAATTGCCGAAGCATTCGGCATTCAACTAGGTGACCGGCTACGTTACAAAATTGCTGGTGAGATGGTAGAAGCCACCGTCACCAGCCTGCGCAGCGTCGAGTGGGATAGCTTTCAGGTTAACTTCTTCGTGATCGCATCACCGGGCGTGCTGGACAACTACCCCAGCAACTACGTAAGCAGCTTCTACCTGCCCGAAAATAAATACCCACTGCTTAACCAGCTGCTACAGCAGTTTCCCAACATCACCGTCTTAGATGTCTCCTCCCTTATGGAAGAGGTAAGGCGCATTGTAGAGCGGGTGATTATGGCGGTTGAGTTCGTCTTCCTCTTTACACTCCTAGCCGGTTTAATGGTGATGTACGCCGCCATTCAATCCACCCTCGATGAGCGTATTCGAGAGAGCGCACTGCTACGCACCCTAGGCGCACAACGAGCCACACTACAAAAAGGGCTACTGGCAGAGTTTGCCTTGCTCGGACTACTCGCTGGCAGCGTCGCCGTCGTCGTCTCAACCGGTGCCGCCGCACTCCTGGCCGCCCAGGTTTTCAACCTCGCCTACCTCCCATCCCCTTGGCTCTGGCTAGGCGCACCCATCGCCTCAGCCATCGCCATCGGTTTAGCCGGCGTGCTAAGCACCCGCTTCATCTTAAAACAACCCCCGTTGATCAGCTTGCGAAGCTGAGAAAAAAGGGGGTTGGTTACCACTTTAGAGTGCTGAAATGAGTACATT
>JALSJH010000116.1 GCA_026989455.1 Chromatiales bacterium
TGGTAACGCCTTACGAATGGCAACCAACAGGTAACATCACCCCTGCCATAGGCTTCGATAATATGACAACAGCCACCATCAGCGGCCTCGAAGCGAGTTTTGAATACGCCAGCAAAAGTTTTGATGCGCTCCTAACATATAGCTACACAGATATTGATCACCAAAATAGGGTAATGATTACAACCCCATACCCCTATTCAAGTTCAGCCCCCAGACACAGCGCGAGCTTATTAGTTGCAAAAACATTTAACAACGAACTCACAACATCCGCTACTTATCACTACGTTGATAGCTTCAACTGGCTTGGTGGATGGAATTCGGTAGAGAGTTACAATCGACTAGACTTAAGAGTCTCCGCAGAGGTCAACATCAACAATAATAAAGCCTCTGTGGCTGTTGTCATGCAGAACATATTCACGGATGAACACTATGATTTTGATGATCGATACCTCTTTACCAAGCGACTCTATATCTCCTTTACAATGGACCTTCACTGATGGTTAGCAATAGAATTAACCACAGTGGCCAAGGGGTGAAAAAGGAGTGTCAACCACTCCCATGATGGCCTTTTCACAAAAAAAATCCCCGCGCACAAGATGGGCACTCTGCTGCACTCTTGTTGCTATATGCCTGCTGTTGCCTCCGGCAATCAGCCTGGCGGGTGATTCAATAAAAGTTGCCTTTATCGGAAAGATGAACAGCAAAAATCAGCAAAAACTGGTCACCCAGACGCAACAGCAGTTGCAAAACAGAGCCATCACCCTTGTGGTCGACACCTATGCGACCGATACTTTTTTTAACACACGGCAAAATGAATCGAGTTATGACTTAATTGTGACGGTTGGCAATCGTGCCGCAAGCCTGTTGGAAGAGCGGACAACCGAGACCCCAACCATTTCAACATTCACCTCTTCAATGGCTTATAAAGAGAAACCGTCGCCTCATCACACTGCAATCTTTATCGATCAACCGGCGGCACGCTATCTTGCCTTGATTAAAGAGATACTCCCTTACAGCCGCACCGTTTCGCTGCTCTACAGTGACTACAGCGAACCCTTTTATCAACAACTGAAGCAAGCGGCGACCACGCAGCAGCTTACCATTAACGGTAAAAAAGTATCCGCAACCAGCGATATCTACAACGCACTGGACAATGCGGTCAAAAACAGTGATGTGCTGCTCGCCATCCCGGACCCCACCATTTATAACCGCCACACCATAAAAACAATATTTTTAACCAGCTATCAAGATGAGGTTCCCATCATCGGGTTTTCGCGCTCATACACCAAAGCAGGCGCTATTAGCTCACTACACAGTGATATTTCTGATATCTCAAAACAGCTGGCTGAGGTCATTAGTTACTTTATTCAAAACAGTAAAAAATTACCTGCGGCCAGTTATCCAAACTATTTCCACGTCAGCACTAACCATAAAGTTGCACACTCACTCTCAATACCCCTCAATGATCCTGAAAGACTGTTACAAAAAATAATAGCCAAAAGTAGATAAGATGATTTTCAAATCGATAAAATCACAGCTACTGGCCATTTCGATTATCCCCATTATCACGCTGTCGATCATTTTGGCGATCAGCTACTCCATAATGCAGGTTAATTACATCAGTAAAATAAACTACGACTACGGCGCTACGCTGACAAATAATATTGGCCCCGCCTGCGAGTTTGGCATTCTCACTGGTAATCAGGATTTTTTGGAATCAATCGCAAAGAAAATCATCGAAACAAGCCATGCAGTTAATGTGACAATTTTCGATGAGCAACATCAGGTGTTAGTCGATATCGAGAGTGAACAATCCCATCAATTACCTGAAAGATGGCACATTATTGATAACAATATAAACAGTAAATATTACGAAACTGAGCATTTCATCTCCTTCCTCTCTGCCATCTACAGTCGCCCGATAGATGTCTACGATGACTTTGATAATATTCAAGAAGCCAATGATGAACCAGAGAGTGCGATTGGCTATATCATGATCACCCTCTCTAAAGATGCGAGCAATAGTGAAAAACAACAGGCTTACATCGCCTCCATTGCTATCACACTGATTGCGATCATTATTTTTTCGATTATTGCTCACATCAACAGCAATCGTATCGCAAGACCCATACACCAGTTGTCCACATTAACCCGCAAGATCGAACAAGGTGACCTCTCGACCCGCTCTCCTCTGGACGGTAGTGGCGAAATACGTGATCTGCAATCAGGCATCAACTCAATGTCCGATGCTCTGTTCAACTCCCATGAAAAGATGCAACAGGAGATCACCAAAGCAACCGCTTCATTTAAAAAAGCCAACACTGAACTCAAAAATAAAAATATAAAACTGGCTGTGGCAGAGCAGTCCGCACTTGAGGCAAGCAGAGCCAAGTCACAATTTCTTGCTAATATGAGCCATGAAATTCGTACCCCACTTAATGGCATGATTGGCTTTGCCAAGCTGTTACAAAAGACCAACTTAAGCCCAATTCAGAGCAACTATATCAGTATTGTACAGCGTTCAAGCCACTCATTACTCAATATAATCAACGATATACTTAACTTTTCAAAAATAGAAAATGGCAATGTACATGTCGACAAAACAAGCGTGAATCTTTACGATCTTATTGATAATGTCATCAACATTGTTACACCCTCAGCACATGAAAAAGACCTTATTCTCAGCTACATAATCTATGACGATGTCACCCCCAACATCATCAGTGACGAGCAGAAAATCCACCACATCCTGCTTAACTTGGTGAGTAATGCCATTAAATTCACCCATCACGGGAGCATTGAAATTCGTGTATCGCGAGATGAAGAGGAGGAGAGTGGAGAGCAGAAGCTACTGTTTTCAGTTACCGACAGCGGTATTGGTATTGACAAGAAAAACCAGCAACTTATCTTCGAAAAGTTTCAGCAAGCAGATACCACTACCACCCGAGATTATGGCGGCACTGGACTGGGACTTTCCATCTCGAAACATTTTTCTGAGCTGCTAAATGGCGACATCACCCTTGAGAGTAGCCTTGGGAATGGTGCCACCTTCCATGTCACACTCGACTACCAACCCGATACCAAGGCCACCCTACCCACCACAGAAAAATTCTTGAACGACTACAATATATTGCTCCACTCCGATCACAAGCTCACGCTGTTCAAACTTAGCCACACACTGGAGTCACTTGGAGCAAGGGTAGAGCATGAGATCTCAACGATCGCCTTCAACCAGAGAATAACCGAGCAACCGCACGACCTGATCATTATCGCTTGCAGACAACAACAACTATTAAGCGGAGAGACCGCGCAACAACTGAAAACAGTCCATACCCAACAACCTGAATGTAAAACTCTGGTATTGATCAACAGCTGTAACCCAAAACTATTGAATAGGCTCCCTTGCCAGTTAAACAGCATCTCGATCAGTCAGCCATACACCCACAAAGCGCTCATTCAGGCACTACAACAACTCGTTAGTAGCCACACTCAACCTACCCCTGAAGCCACGGAAACAGAAACGGAGGGTGTCAGTAGCCCCACACTCAACCATGTGCTAATCGCTGAGGATAATCCGATTAACAGCACACTTTTGATCGCCTTGCTGAAGCAGTTTAGGATTGAAGCAACACTGGCTGAAACAGGTAAACAGGCTGTAGAGTTATGCAACGAAGAGCGCTTTGACCTTATCTTTATGGATCTACACATGCCGGAGATGGATGGCCTTGAAGCAATGGCACTCATTAAGCATGAGAAGCCTGATCTGCCCATTATCGCCACCACAGCGGATATTCTAGCCAATGCGAATAATGCACTCATTAATCAGGGGTTTGATGCGGTTATTGAGAAGCCAATCGATGAGCAAAAACTCATTGCCTGTTTAGAGAAGTGGCTAGCCAAAGAGCAAAACAACACATACCAGGCACTCATGCAGCACTTTAATGGTAAACAGAAAATCGCGGATGAGATGTATCAAATGTTGATAAAAGAGCTTAGTTCGCAGCAGCCACGTTTACAGTCACTTTGGGATAACCAGCAACTACAGGCGCTACTACAGTTGGTTCACAAGCTCAATGGATCAGCCAGTTACTGCGGCCTCACATCACTACAAGAAGCCGCACAGACTCTTGAAATAACACTTAAACAGCAGCAACTAAACCGTGTGCCTGATGAGCTGGATCGGCTGCTCAACGAAATAGCCGCTATTCTTAAGGAAGCTAAAAAGTCAGGCTAGCGGATTAAAGGGCGTTTTTAGACATAAAAAAAGCCCGCTTCTATCAAGCAGGCTTTTTGAAATGTGGTCGGGACGGCAGGATTTGAACCTGCGACCACCTGCCCCCCAGGCAGGTGCGCTACCAGGCTGCGCTACGCCCCGAAGTACAATAGGATCTTTATTAACTCGGCGCGGAGTTTAACCGATTTTAAGTATTAGATAAATAACTTTTTTGTAACTGCTCAGCGTATTCATCTTTTGCTTCAACTCTTCGTTATTTTCGTACTCAATCGGTCACATATTTCCTATATGCTCCCTCTTTCCGTGCGAAAATGCCTCGATTTGCAGCAAAATCTAAACACGCTGAATAGTTCCAAATTTTCAGCTTTTAAGGGTTTTAAGCAGATCTTCCAAGTCACTCATCAAAGATGAGATTTTCTGGCGGTTGTCACTACTATTTTCTTGCTTTTTTTCACCTTTCAACTGCTGGCGTGCTCCGCCAATGGTGAAGCCCTGCTCGTAGAGCAAACCTCTAATTTGACGAATAAGCAGCACATCATGGCGTTGGTAGTAACGTCGATTACCACGACGTTTAACGGGTTCAAGCTGATCAAACTCTTGCTCCCAGTAGCGCAATACATGTGGTTTAACACCACACAGCTCACTCACTTCACCAATGGTGAAATAGCGTTTCCCGGGGATGACCGGAAGCTCACTATTATTCGACGCTTCCAACATAAGCTTCTACTCTCGCCTTTAATTTTTGGCCCGCTTTAAAGGTGACCACACGGCGTGCTGTAATAGGAATCTCTTCCCCGGTTTTAGGGTTGCGACCCGGACGCTGGCTTTTATCGCGCAGATCAAAGTTACCAAAACCCGATAGTTTTACCTGCTCACCACGCTCTAGAGAGATTCTAATCTCTTCAAAAAAACACTCTACGATCTCTTTCGCTTCACGCTTGTTCAAGCCAAGCTCCTGAAACAGCGTTTCTGCTATGTCGGCCTTCGTCAATGCCATGGTGATTATTCTCTCAGTTTAGCGTTTAGCTTCTCTGACAAGGTTTTAAGGATTTTGGTGACTGCGGCTTCCACATCCTCATCAGTCAATGTCTTGGAATCATCCTGCAAACTCAGGGCGATAGCAAGACTTTTCTTGTCAGAATCAATACCTTTGCCGGTATAAATATCAAACAACTTCAACTCTTTCAATATAACTGGGGCGGCAGTTTCAATGCATTCTTGAACACTTTGCACAGAAACATCCGCATCCACGATCAAAGCGATGTCACGACGAATCGATGGAAACTTAGAGAGTTCATTAAACAGAGGAAGCTGCGCTTCAAGCAACGGCTTCTGAGAGATTTCAAACAGGTAGGCTTCCGCGGGCAGATCCAGCTGTTTAGCCACTTGCGGACTCACCTTACCCACCCAGCCAATCGACTCGCCACCTCGGGAGATTAATGCTGACTGCCCGGGATGCAGTGTCGGGTGCTGCTGAGGGGTAAAGCAGGCATCATCTATACCCCCCGCTGATAACAACGCCTCTACATCCCCTTTCACATCAAAAAAATCGACCTGACGCGTTGGCTCCCCCCACTGCTCAGGATTCACTTCACCAGAGACCAGACCCGCAATGACGGGCTCCTGTTTTAACTGACCATCCACCTCAACAAAGCGGCATCCTGTTTCGAAAAAGCGGATACGTGTTTGCTGACGATTGGCGTTATAAACAAATGCAGGAAGCAGCCCGGCCCATAAGGTGGTGCGCATTACCGACATATCATTTGAGATCGGGTTCACCAAGCGCATAGCCGCTGAATCGGGTGTTAATACCGACTGAATTTCAGGGTCAACAAAACTATAGGTGATCGCCTCTTGATAACCTCGATTCACCATGATTTGACGTAAGTGACTCATCGGCAAGCGCAACTCTGTTTGCGGTTGCATCTCCAAGGTGGGCGATGGTCGCGATATGGGTAGGTTGTCATAACCAAAAATACGCCCAACCTCTTCAATGAGGTCAACTTCGATATTAATATCAAAGCGGAAGCTGGGTGCCTGCACCTGCCAAGCGCCCTCCACCGCAACACACGGCATGCCCAGCGTTGCCAGAATACGCTCAACCTCGGCAGGGGCGATATCCATACCAAGCACACGCTTGATACGCTCAGCGCGCAACAGGATATTTGAGGCTGTCGGTAGGTAGCTGTCATCAACGACTTCGGTCACAGGACCTGGGTTGCCACCGCAAATATCAAGCAACAGTTGGGTGGCACGCTCCATCGCCAAAATTTGAAGCTGCGGATCTACACCGCGCTCAAAACGGTGAGATGAATCCGTATGCAGGCCATAGCAACGTGCTTTTCCGGCAATCGCATTCGGCGAGAAAAATGCGCTTTCGAGCAGTACATCGCGGGTTTGATCAGTCACGCCAGAGTCAGCCCCACCCATGATACCCGCCAGCGCCACAGCCTTGTTATGATCAGCAATCACCAGAGAGCCACTATCAAGCTCGACCTCTTTGCCATCGAGCATCTGCAAGCGCTCGCCCTGTTGAGCCATACGCACACAAATACCACTGTCCAGTGTTGCCAAGTCAAACGCATGCATCGGCTGACCCAGCTCAATCATCACATAATTTGTAATGTCGACTAAGGGGTTGATTGAGCGTAGGGCACTGCGACGCAGTCGCTCCACCATCCAGAGAGGTGTTTCAACACTCAAATCAACTTCGTTGACAACCCGACCAAGATAACGAGGGCAGAGGTCAGGCACCTCAACAGTCACTGAAAAGCTCGCCTTACTGGTTGCTGGAATCGCCTCAATGACCGGCTCTGTCACCTGAAGGCCATTCAAAACGGCAACTTCACGGGCAATACCACGAAGACTAAAACAATCACCACGATTAGGGGTTAAGTCGACATCGATACAGGGATCATCTAGCTCAAAAAAATCACGAATACTCTGTCCAACAGGAGCCTCTTGCGGCAGAATCAACAGGCCATCGGCCAGGTCAGCCATACCAATCTCTACAGCTGAACAGAGCATTCCAAGTGATGCCACTCCACGTAGCTTTCCTTTCTTTATTTTCAACCCACCTGGAAGCACCGCACCAATCAGAGCAGCGGGCACCTTTACCCCTTGGGCTACATTACTCGCTCCACAAACAATCTGAATAAGCGCCTCATGACCCACATCAACGGTGCAGACTTTAAGGCGATCGGCATCCGGGTGCTTCTCTACAGAGATCACCTCTGCTACCACAACATTGTTAAAGTCAGGTGCTGCGGGTTCAATAGAGTCGACCTCTAGGCCGGCCATTGTCACTTGATGTGCGAGTGTCGCAGTATCAACCGCCGGATTCACCCACTCACGTAACCACTTTTCGCTGAATCGCATAATCTTTTACCTAAGCAGAATTTAGTTAAATTGACGCAGAAAACGCAGGTCATTTTCGAAGAACAGGCGCAGATCATTAACACCGTAGCGCAACATCGCCAGCCGTTCGACACCCATACCAAACGCGAAGCCGGTATATTTTTCACTATCGATACCCACATGTGAAAACACCTCCGGGTGTACCATTCCACAACCCAGCACTTCAAGCCAGCCGGTATGACTGCAAACACGACAACCCTTACCACCACACATTACGCACTGTATATCACACTCAGCTGATGGCTCAGTGAAGGGGAAATAAGAGGGACGAAAGCGCACTGCCAACTCTTTTTCAAAGAAGTTCTGCAAAAAGTCCATCAACAGACCTTTCAGATCAGCGAAGCTTGCAGACTCATCAACCATCAACCCCTCCACCTGGTGAAACATCGGTGTGTGAGTCAGATCCGAATCACAGCGGTAGACACGCCCAGGGGCAATCAGGCGCAGTGGTGGAGCCTCTGCCTCCATTGTCCGCACCTGCACGGGTGAGGTGTGGGTGCGCAACAAGGTGTGCGCATCAAAGTAGAAGGTATCGTGCATCGCACGCGCAGGGTGGGTTTCCGGAATATTCAACGCCTCGAAGTTATGAAAATCATCTTCAATTTCCGGACCCGTGGCAATCCGGTAGCCCAACTGCGTAAACAGTGCCTCAATACGCTGCATCGTCCGCGTGACGGGGTGAAGCCCCCCCAACGCTTGGCCACGACCCGGCAGGGTGACATCAATGGTTTCTGTAGCCAGCCGAGCAGCCAACTCGATCTGCTCTAAGATTTTACGACGAGACTCGATCTCTGCTTGAACACTCTGCTTGGCCCTGTTGATCTCTTGGCCCGCCTCGCGGCGCTGCTCGTGGGGCAAGGTTCCCAGCTTCTTTAACTGCTCGGTCAATAGACCTTTTTTGCCTAGGTAGTTGACGCGCAACTGATCCAGCGTCTGCAAATTTGCGGCATCTGCAATGGCTTGTTTTGCCTGATCTACAACTTCTGCCAATTCCGGCACGACAATTCCCCCGAAAAAATTTATCTAAGTTTAAGGAAGCTCTGATCAAGTCATGAATGTTTTATGCTGGCTGAAATCACCCTCATTTATCCCGAAAACCACACCAATAGAACAACTATAACTGCGCATTTCGGAACAAATGAGAGCAACTCCCTCTTAGCCTAAACTCATCCAGACTTAATCAGAGATTCCTTAAATTACGTGACGGCATTTCAGTACCGTTTTACAAAGGGCGTAAGTACTTACGCCCAATAACAAAAAGGGAAAGGCTTTCACCTTTCCCCTCTGTTTGCATTCTATTGATGGCGTGTTCTTCGCCAACAGACCATCAATGACAAGTTAGGCGGAAAGACCAGCCTTAGCTTGCTCTGCGACGGCTGCAAAAGCGTCTTTGTTACGTACCGCAAGATCGGCCAAGATCTTACGATCAATCTCGATACCTGCTTTTTTCATTCCGTTGATCATACGGCTGTATGACAAACCACAGGTACGCGCAGCTGCGTTGATACGTGTAATCCATAGCGCACGGAACTGACGTTTACGCTGGCGGCGATCACGGTAGGCATATTGACCTGCCTTGGTGACTGCCTGCTTGGCAACACGATATACATTTTTGCGACGACCATAATAACCTTTGGCCTGGGCAATGACTTTTTTGTGACGGGCACGTGCCGTTACACCACGTTTTACTCTTGGCATTTGTTTCTACCTCCTAATCCTGAATTAACTACCGACCAGCATACGACGTACTGAACGTACATCACATGAAGCAACCACAGCTGGACCACGAAGATGACGCTTTCGTTTAGAGCTCTTTTTGGTCAGGATATGACGGCGAAACGATGAACCACGCTTGATCCCACCGGAACCAGTGCGGCGAAAACGCTTGGCAGCACCACTATTTGACTTGAGTTTAGGCATTTCTAAATCTCCGCATTTAAAAGTTTAATACAACGAGCCGAAGCTCTACTTTTTATTACTTTTGGGTGATAGCACCATGACCATCTGACGTCCTTCCATCTTGGGACGCTGTTCCACATTCGCGAGCTCTTCAAGATCAGCTTCGACACGCTTCATAATATTCATGCCGAGTTGCTGATGTTGCATCTCACGACCGCGAAAACGCAGAGTGACCTTGGTTTTATCCCCATCGTTCAGGAAACGTGTCAGGTTGCGAAGTTTAACCTGATAATCTCCATCTTCCGTCGTAGGACGAAACTTGACCTCCTTGACTTGAGTCTGCTTCTGTTTCTTCTTAGCAGCCTGCTTCTTCTTGTTCGTTTCAAAAACGAACTTGCCGTAGTCCATTATACGGCAGACAGGTGGAGTGGAATTACCTGAAATTTCCACCAAATCTAAGCTCACTTCTTCGGCACGGGATTTCGCTTCGTTTAACGGTACAACACCGACCTGTTCACCTTCAGCATCAATTAAACGGACTTCACGCGCGATAATATCTTCATTGATACGCGCCTTCTTTTCTGCAGCGATAGTCAAACCCTCCGAATCAGCTTAGTTTTGACCATGAGTAGTTACCTCATCAGCCAGTTTTGCAATCAGGGCATCCATTTTCAGGGTACCCAAATTTTCGCCGCTGCGCGTTCGCACGGCGACGACACCTTCTTCTACCTCTTTATCGCCAATAACAAGCAAATAAGAGACCTTCTGCAAAGTGTGCTCGCGGATTTTAAAGCCAATCTTCTCATTTCTCAAGTCCGATTTTGCTCTAAAGCCATTCTCTTTCAATATTTCGACCATTTTTTCGACATATTCGGCCTGTCGATCGGTAATATTCATCACCATGACCTGCACCGGAGCCAACCAAAGTGGGAATGCACCGGCATACTGCTCAATCAAAATACCGATAAATCGCTCCAATGAACCTAAAATTGCGCGGTGCAACATTACTGGCGTTTTTTTGCTGCCATCCTCTGCAATATAGGTGGCATCGAGACGAGCGGGCATATTGAAATCAACCTGAATAGTGCCGCACTGCCATACTCGATCCAGGCAATCCTTCAACGAGAACTCAATTTTTGGCCCATAAAAAGCACCTTCACCGGGTTGCAGGTCCCACTCAATTCCCTTGTCATTCAGCGCACGCTCCAGAGCGTGTTCCGCTTTATCCCAAACTTCATCACTGCCCACTCGTTTCTCAGGCCGTGTTGAAAGTTTGATAATCACCTCGTTAAAACCAAAGTCGGCATACACCTTATAGAGAAGGTCAATAAAGCTCGAGACCTCAGACTGAATCTGCTCCTCAGTACAAAAAATATGCGCATCATCCTGAGTAAAAGCGCGAACACGCATTAGGCCATGCAATGTGCCAGACGGCTCATTTCGATGGCAAGAACCAAATTCAGCCATTCGCAAGGGTAAGTCGCGATAACTTTTCAGGCTATGATTGTAGATCTGCACATGACATGGGCAGTTCATTGGTTTAACCGCGTAATCACGGTTTTCAGAGTGGGTAGAGAAAATCATATCGCCAAACTTATCCCAATGGCCTGATTTCTCCCACAGGCTACGATCAACCACCTGCGGCGTTTTTACCTCTTGGTAATTGTGTTCCTTTAGCGCATCACGGATATACTGCTCTACCGTGCGATAGATGCTCCAGCCGTTATCGTGCCAGAAGATCATACCCGGGGCTTCTTCTTGGGCGTGAAACAGCCCTAACTGCTTGCCAATTCGACGGTGATCACGTTTTCCAGCCTCTTCGATACGGAAAAGGTACGCCTTGAGCTCTTTCTTGTTTGACCACGCCGTTCCGTAAATACGCTGCAGCATCTCATTATTAGAATCACCGCGCCAATAGGCACCCGCCAACTTGGTTAGCTTAAAGGCTTTTAACGCACCGGTAGAGGGAACATGGGGGCCACGACAAAGATCAACAAAGTCACCCTGACTATAGAGTGACAACACTTCACCATGGGGAATTGACTCGATAATTTCAGCTTTATAGTTTTCACCTCTGTCAGCAAAAAAGCCAATCGCCTCTTCCCGCACCAAGGTACTGCGCTCGATGGCGATATTTTGTTTGACCAGCGCCTTCATTTTATCTTCTATTTTCCCCAAATCTTCTGGAGAGAAGCGATACTCACCGGCAAAGTCATAATAGAAGCCATTGTCAATTACCGGGCCAATGGTCACCTGCATTTCGGGATAAAGTGCCTTTACCGCTTGAGCCAGCAAGTGGGCGGTGGAGTGTCGAATCACCTCCACAGCCTCTGGCGATTTATCGGTGATAATAGTGAGTTCAACATCACTCTCAATCAGGTAGGAGGCATCAACCACTTGGTCACCCACCTTTCCAGCCAAGGTGGCTTTCGCCAGGCCGGGGCCGATATCGGCTGCAACATCCATCACTGTTAACGGGTTTTCAAATTGACGCTGACTTCCATCCGGAAGGGTTATCGTAAGCATTCTATTACCTTGAATTTCGACGACACCTGACGAGCCCCTGAATAGTGCCATTCAGAAGCCGATACCAGGGCCACATAGAGTTAACTGCCATAACAAAAAAAGCGCCACCAAGCGCCTTTTGCTACAAAAAAATGAATTTATAATGCTCACAAGGGTATAGACGAAATGATTTAGTGTCAAATAACCCTACCCGGCCAGCTCGGTGAATTTCTTTTGTTTCACCCTGAAATCAATGAGTTATGAAATGTACAATTTCCATCTGAGGGCTAAGGGGTAACCGCCAGCGCATCAGCTACACTCTCCAGCAACTCCACACTATTGAGTGGCTTTTTGAGTACACGAAGTACACCAATACGATCCACCACTTCTGGCGTTAAAATATCGGAATAACCAGTGCAAAGAATAACGGGAAGATTTGGATCGTACGAATGAATAGATTCAGCCAGTTCAATACCCGTCATTTCAGGCATGGTCACATCGCTGATCACAAGCTGATAGTAGCCCGGTTGTTTTTTGAGCTGTTCGAACGCTTGCCGTGGTAACGGTTGATAATCACACTCATACCCATACAGGCGCAGTATCTCTTGTAAAAACTCACCCACCGAGGGTTCATCATCAACAACCAGTATCTTGCCAACACAAGCCTCTTCAGCGCCCAGTTCAATCGCATCACCCTCCCCTTTAGCATGGAGTGCGGTGGGTGGAAAATAGATGGAGACGGTGGTTCCCTCGCCGGGTGATGAGCTGACACCCACATGACCACCCGCACTGTGTACCACCCCGTGCACCACTGAGAGTCCCATTCCGGTGCCTTTGCCCATCTCTTTGGTGGTAAAGAAAGGGTCAAACATGCGCACCAGATTCTCTTGATCAATACCACAACCACTATCCGTTATCCTTAACTCCACATAGTCGCCCGCAAAGTTCTCATGGCAAGAGGCACAATAGCTTTCTTGGCAGTGGTGACTCTGGATCACGATATGCAGCTCGCCCTTCCCCTCCATGGCATCCCGCGCATTAATGCAAAGATTCATAACAATCTGCTGAAGATTGATGGTATCAACCATCACCGCCGGAACCCCCTCTTCAACCTCAGTGGTGATCGCAATGGAGGCGGGCATCACTGAACGTAGCATTTTTAAAACATCGGTCAGTAGTGGTTCGAGTAAAATAGGCTCCGGTTTCGAATCATCGATACCTCGACTGAAAGCCAGCATTTTTGCAATCAGGTCTCGCCCTCGTTCACCCGCTTTAAAGATCTCTTCAACATAGCGCACCAGCTTTTCGTTCGGAGAGTGTGACAAAATGCGTAGCGCCAACTCGGAGTAGCCAAGAATGCTTGCCAGCATGTTATTGAAATCATGAGCAACACCCCCTGTCAGCTGCCCAATGGCATCCATCTTTTGTGCCTGTTGCAGTTGATTTTGCAGCAGCTTTTTTTCTGACTCAGAGCGAATCTGCTCGCTGATATCACGAAAAGTAACCACCGCCCCAAATGTGGAGCCACCACTCCGCAGAGGCATTACGCTGAATTCTACCGGGAAGTGAGCACCCTCTTTATGCCACAAAATATCATGCTGATTGCGCTGAACCCCGCCTTTCACTAACGCCTGATTGAAGGGGCACTCACTGATCGGGTACTCACTGCCATTGGCATAACTGTGATGAATCAGTGGGTGCACAGCTTTGCCAACGATCTCATCTGGCGCATAGCCGAGCATCTTTGAAGCCGATGAGTTTACAAAAGTGGCATTACCCGCATTATCCAGACCAAAAATCCCTTCGGCGGCCGATTCAAGAATCATTCTCATCTGGTTTTCTGCTTGTTTTAACTGCTCTTCGCTCTCTTTACTCTGGGTAATATCCTGAAAAGTACCTCGTACTTTGCTCGGTACAGCCCCCTGTTCAGTATCGGCTATTATCTCTGCGTGAACCCACCGCACTGCACCATCTGCTCGAATAATGCGAAAATCATAACCCAACGTTCCACCATCTCGACGGATCTGCTGATCATACTGGTAAACGTTGTCACGATCCTCCGGATGAACCACATCCAGAAAACCATCGTACTGAGGTATAAACCAGAGACTATCCTTGCCAAGAATTCGGTAGACCTGCTCCGACCAATAAACCACATCTTTCGCCAGATCATGTGACCAGTTACCAATCTGGCCAATCGCTTGCGCCTCTTTCAAGCTATCTTCACTTTCACGCAAGCTGATTAAACTATCAAAACTTGTTATGTAGTCTGCCAGCCGTTTTGCAATATTCTCTACAATCAGACGATCCTGTTGTGTGGGGGGTGGCTGCTCTTTTCCATAACAGAGACACAACAACCACGGCTTGGATTTTTTGGGGAAAATGGCAATCGTTAAGATCGCATTCAGCTGGTATTGCTTGGCAATCGAATGAGGCAGTGCTTCAGCCTGGTCGTCACAAAAAAGGGTCGGAGTGGTACAACTTAATGATTTGTCCATCAGTTGTCGGGTTGTCTCATCAACTGGAAACGTTGTCTCAATTGCACCACCATCCTGTTGATCATCAATCAACATGGGAACAAATGACTGCTGTTGTTCCGCTTCACAGGGGTAGATAATCCATGCATTTTGACACTCAAAGGTAGATAACAGCTCTTGTAGAACATTTCTCAAGAGGTCATCGACCGAGACCGCCTGAATCCCCACCTCATTCATACGCTCCATAACATTCAAATAGCGGAGATAGTCCTGAACCGCATATTCGGCTAAACGGCGCTCGGTCATATCAGAAAAAGTGATGAACAGCCGCTCAGGCTTTCCCGTTTGCTCTCCAGCTTGAGCCACGACATTCATTGAGATCCACCGCTCCTGGTGACCTTCATGAGTTCTCACACCCAACACCCGTTCATGCAGTGATTTGCCACTCCTCATGGTCACATTGGGTGGGAACTCTTCTAGGCTAATGGGCTGCTGCTGCTCATCAATCAGCTCAATCTCTCCACACCCCAGCTTCTCGACTAACCCTAGATAACTCATCCCCAAGATCTTCTCAACCGCTTGATTGGTGATCACCGGCACACCCTGCTCATCAACCACCACCACGCCGTGGTTCATAGACTCAAACAGCAGTCGGAAGCGCTCTTCACTCTCAGTCAGCGCCTGAACCACTGTCTTATGCTCGGTAATGTCTTCAAGCACCATGACATAAAACTGCGGATCCCCTTCCCCCCCCTTAACCAGTCGTCCACTGAGCATAAACCAACGCAGTGCACCCGATGAGTGTATTAGCCGGCACTCAAAGCGAGGAAATTCACCATTATCATATTGGATGAGAGCTCGGTTAAAGGCCTCAATATCATCCTCATAAATAAATTGGTCCATCAATTTACCTAAACCACTCGCCACTGAGTAACCCAGATACTCACTCCAGGCGGGGGAGAGAAAGGTAAACTGGTGATAGCGATCCATGGTGCAGATAACATTGCTGGCATTTTCAATAATGGTGCGCAACTTCTCTTCACTATTGCGCAGCAACGCCTCTTTCATCTGCCATTCGGTATTATTGCGCAGGAAAAACAGGTAGTAGCGACTCGCCCCTTGTTGATAATGAGAGAGAGAAAGCTCCACTGAAAACTCTCTTCCGGATGATGTCACCATGGCGACATTCCGCACATCAACAATGCCATCGATACTCTGATGGTTGCTTTCATACTTGACTAGTATGTTATGACAATCCGGCAAAAGTAGATCAAAATGTGCGTTGATTAATTCATGCGCTGCAAAACCTGACAGGGTAAGAAGAGAAGTGTTACACGCCTCGATATCGCCCTCGCCGTTAACCACCAAAATACCGTCGGGCGTGTTATCAAAAAACGCTTGGAGTGTTTGCGGGCTTTCACTGAGACCCAGAAGAGGCGGAAGTGAGGTGAGTTCCTCAAGTTTTAAGTGTGCTTTTATGCGTGCTGAAAGTGTCTTTTCTCTAACAGGCCGAACCACGTAATCCGCAGCGCCGACTTCAAACAGGCGATCAATTTTATCCCCACCACTGGCTGCAAGAACAAAAATAACCGGTATTTCGCATGTGAGACTATTGGATTTTATTTTTTGGCAAAGCTCAAAGCCATCCAGCTGCGGCATCTCTGCATCAAGCAACAGAAGCTCAATTTCCCCATCACTTAATATCTCCAATGCGTGCTGGCTGTCACACGCCACTAAAACAGCCAACTCACCGGCCAATCCGCCTAATAGAGCACCCACTTCAGCTTGTGTATTGGCAACCACCAAAATAGTACACTGTCTACTCATTCGAATTATCCGTCCTTGGCATTTTCATGCACCAACAGCCGCTCAATTAGCGTTTAAGAGCTCTTCGAGCTTATGACTAAACTCATTAATCGAAAAAGGCTTCTTCAAAATAGCACCCGCCCCTACCAGTGAAGCGATAGGCAGGTAATCGAAACGCCCGGTAATACCACCACCACCGGAAATCGCCAACACTTTAACATCCGCTTTTATCTGCCTAAACTCGAGAATCAGATCTATTCCGCTCTGCTCAGGCATCACCAAGTCTGTCACCACCAAATCAATCGCCTGGGATGTAAAGATGGCCTTTGCCTTTGCCACAGAGTCTGCGGTGATCACACGATGGCCAGATTGACGAATCACCTCGGAAACCATTTCACGAACGGACGCTTCATCATCTACCAGCAATATGGTTGCCATCATTAGTTTCCTTGTAATTTAGGTACTGACCGGAGGGTACATAGAGATTTCGACGCTAAAGGGGATAACTTTAAACAAGAACGTCACGGGGAGTTGTGACACCGTTTTAAGCCTATAAAAATTGAGCCAGAGTGGATTTTTCGCAGTAGCTTTACCCTAAGCCCGACAGGCTCCTAGCCAAAATCAGCCAAGTTCCCTCGCTGCTCCAACCACGCCTTGCGATCAGGGGCGCGTTTTTTTGCCAACAACATATCCATCAGTTGGTGAGTTTCATCCCCAGACTCCACTGTAAGCTGAACCAGTCGGCGGGTATCGGGGGAGAGTGTCGTCTCTCTTAATTGTAACGGGTTCATCTCACCCAACCCTTTGAATCGCATCACATTAACTTTACCACGCTTTTTCTCCGCAGCAATGCGATCAAGAATGCCGTTTTTCTCCGCTTCGTCCAGCGCATAATAGGTCTCTTTTGCAATATCAATACGAAACAGAGGGGGCATCGCGATATAGATATGCCCTGCCTTGACCAGAGAGTGGAAATGGCGCAAAAAAAGTGCACAAAGTAGTGTCGCAATATGAGCGCCATCCGAGTCAGCATCGGCCAGCACACAGATTTTCCCATAACGCAGCGCAGAGAAGTCATCTGAGCCGGGATCCACGCCAATCGCAACCGATATGTCGTGCACCTCCTGAGAGGCAAGTACCTGGCCTGACTCCACCTCCCAAGTATTAAGAATCTTTCCCCTTAGCGGCATAATAGCTTGGAAGTTTTTATCCCGCGCCTGCTTCGCGGAACCACCTGCCGAGTCACCCTCCACCAAAAAAAGTTCGGTTCGAGCACTATCCTGCGAGCTGCAATCTGCCAATTTACCCGGCAGGGCTGGCCCTTGAGTCACTTTTTTTCGCACCACTTTTTTGCTGGCTCGTAGCCGTTTTTGCGCGTTATTGATGGCCATCTCTGCCAAACTTTCACCTATCTCGGGGTGTTGATTCAGATAGAGACTAAAGGCATCTTTCACCACGCCCGAGACAAAAGCCGCGCACTCCCGGGAAGAGAGGCGCTCTTTGGTCTGCCCCGAAAATTGCGGATCGGCCATTTTCACTGACAATATATAGGTGACACGCTCCCAGACATCGTCTGGGGTTAATTTAACCCCCCGTGGTAATAAATTTCGAAACTCACAAAACTCACGTATCGCTTCAGTTAAGCCGCTACGCAGCCCATTCACATGGGTGCCACCCTGAGCGGTAGGCACTAAATTCACATAACTCTCAGTCACCCCATCGCCACCCTCAGGCAGCCACGAAACGGCCCACTCCACCGCTTCCAGATTCCCCGACAAACACCCCATAAAGGGCTCTTTTGGTAGTAACTCAAGCCCTTTCAGCTCGTCCAACAGGTAATCTTGCAGGCCATCCTCGTAGTACCACTCGAGAGATTCACCTCCCTCTTGCTTAAACCTCACCTTTAAACCGGGGCAGAGCACCGCTTTAGCTCGCAACATATGTTTGAGACGAACAACAGAGAATTTAGCACTATCAAAAAACTGGGGGTCAGGCCAAAAACGCAACGTAGTGCCCACATTGCGCTTGCCCACGCGCCCCACCACTCTCAACTCAGAAACCTTATTGCCACTTTCAAAGGCAATATGATGCTCCTCCCCTCCACGGCGCACCCAGAGATCAAGGCGCGAAGAGAGCGCATTCACCACCGAAACACCCACACCGTGCAGACCACCTGAAAATTGATATTGGCTGTTGGAAAACTTACCACCGGCGTGTAATTTGGTCAGAATAACCTCCACCCCAGGAACGCCCTCCTCAGGATGAATATCGACTGGCATTCCCCGCCCATCGTCACGCACCTCGACGGACTGGTCTTCATAGAGCGTCACTTCAATCAACTTGGCGTGGCCTGCCATCGCCTCGTCAACGCTATTATCAATAACCTCCTGAGCCAAATGGTTAGGGCGTTCGGTTTGGGTATACATACCCGGTCGCTTACGCACAGGCTCAAGACCGCTTAGTACCTCAATAGATGCTGCATCATAATTGCTCATACTGCCCTCAACCCTTTCTGCCACCTCATTGATTCACATCGTATCACAAGGAAATGAGTTTGTTAGTCCCAGAAAAGACACGAGCAACAGCGAACATTGACCCCATATCGTATCTAGGTTACGGTAGCCGATCCTCAATTTTTACAGGCTGGCTGCGGTGCCAAGAAAATCCACAAAGCTCAACTTTGAAAGCTCGATCAAAGAGCTGGAGAGCCTTGTTGAGCAGATGGAGAGTGGCGACATCACTTTGGAAGAGTCCCTCAAATACTTCGAGCGCGGTATTGAACTCACGCGCAATTGCCAGCAACTGCTCTCTGCCGCCGAACAGAAGGTGGAGATACTGATGCAGAAAAATGGTCAACCGCAACGGCTACCGTTTGATAGTGAAAGCACGCCTGAATAATTACCCAGCGAGTAGATGGCCGTGAATCTGAAAACCTACTTCACCCAATATCGGGACCGAGTTGAAACGGCCCTAGATCAGTGGCTTCCCGGTGACAATATCCACCCTGCACATCTGCATGAGGCGATGCGTTACTCCACGTTTAATGGCGGAAAACGTGTTCGCCCACTGCTGGTCTACCTGACGGGTGATGCGCTGGAGATCCCCACGAAACAGCTGGATGGCCCTGCTTGCGCCATTGAGCTTATTCACAGCTACTCACTGGTGCATGATGATCTGCCCGCAATGGATGACGACGACCTGCGACGAGGAAAGCCCACCTGCCATAAAGCCTATGATGAAGCGACCGCCATTTTAGTCGGTGACGGACTCCAAGCACTCGCCTTCCACATATTGGCCAGTGATGACAGCATGGTCAATGATGCGACAGCACGCTTACGCATGTGCGCCCTGCTAGCACACTCCAGCGGCTCTCGCGGCATGGTGGGTGGTCAAGCAATCGACCTCGCGGCAACCGGAAAATCACTCACATTGGCCGAGCTACAAGATATGCATATTCATAAAACCGGTGCCCTCATCCGCACCAGTGTTATGCTCGCCGCCTACAGCAAGCCTGACCTAGATACCTCTTCAATCGAAAATCTCGATCACTATGCAAAATGCATCGGCCTCAACTTCCAGATCAAAGATGATATTTTGGATATCGAAGGTGAAACCGAAACCCTTGGCAAGCCGCAAGGATCTGACCTCAACGCCAACAAACCCACCTACCCTGCCATCGTGGGAATGGACGAAGCCAAGCGAATGATGAACGATCTACACCAAGAAGCACTGGAGAGTCTCAGCCAGTTAGGTGATAAAGCCGATCCCCTGCGCGATCTTGCCGAGTACATTATCAGTCGTAAATACTGATATACTAGAGATACCCATTTTGAAGAGGATGACGCCGAACAATGGCGAATAATAATACGGAAAACTCCAACAGCACCTCAACAGATGAAAACGAAGCCAGTACCTCGCTGCTGGAGCAGATCATCACACCTGAGCAACTGCGTGAACTCAGCCCCCGTCAGCTACCCGCATTAGCCGACGAGTTGCGTCACTTTCTGCTGGACTCCGTCAGCAAAACAGGCGGACACCTCTCATCCGGGCTGGGCGCTATCGAACTCACCATTGCCCTGCACTATGTTTTCAACACCCCCAGCGACCGTCTTGTATGGGATGTAGGCCACCAGAGCTATCCACACAAAATCCTGACTGGTCGCCGCGAACAGATGGGATCTATTCGCACACGCAACGGACTATCAGGCTTTCCAAAACGAACCGAGAGCCCTTATGATGCCTTTGGTGTTGGCCACTCCAGCACCTCCATCAGCGCTGCACTCGGCATGGCGGTGGCTGCTCAACAGTCCAATAGTGATCGAAAATCGGTGGCTATTATCGGTGATGGTGCCATGACCGCAGGCATGGCATTTGAGGCACTGAACCACGCGGGTCACCTCGGCACCAATCTACTAGTGATTCTCAACGATAACGAGATGTCCATTTCACCCAATGTTGGCGGGCTCTCAAACTATCTTGCCAAAGTCCTTTCAGGAAAGCTTTACTCGTCAATGCGTGAGGGGGGTAAAAAGGTATTCAAAAATATGCCTGCGGTTTCCGAACTTGCACGTCGTACCGAAGAGCATATGAAAGGGATGGTGGTACCCGGCACGCTGTTTGAAGAGTTGGGTTTCAACTATATTGGCCCAGTGGATGGGCATGACCTGGACACCTTGGTCACCACCCTGCAAAACATAAAATCCCTCACTGGCCCCCAGTTCCTGCATATTGTCACTAAAAAAGGCAAAGGCTACAAACAGGCTGAGGATGATCCCTGTAAATTCCACGGCGTGACCCCTTTTGACCGTGAAAGTGGTGAAAAAACCGCGACCACTAGCAGCAAAAAAAGCTACACCGATGTCTTTGGCGAATGGTTATGCGATACCGCCACACAAGACCAGCGCTTGATGGCCATAACACCCGCCATGTGCGAAGGCTCCGGCATGGTAAAGTTCAGCCAACAGTTTCCCAAGCGTTATATCGATGTGGGAATTGCCGAACAACACGCCATCACACTGGCAGCGGGGCTCGCTTGTGAGGGGCTAAAGCCGGTTGTTGCCATCTACTCCAGCTTTCTGCAACGGGGTTATGATCAGCTGCTACACGATGTTGCCATACAGAACCTACCGGTACTGTTTGCAGTCGATCGTGCCGGAATTGTTGGCCCCGACGGCCCCACTCACGCCGGTTGTTATGACATAAGCTTTCTGCGCTGCGTACCCAATCTGACCATCATGACCCCAGCCGACGAACAAGAGTGCCGGGCGCTGCTGAGCACCGGCTATCAAATGGAGACACCCGCCGTGGTTCGCTACCCCCGAGGTGGCGGCCCGGGCATTGAAACAGCTGAAAACCTAACACCACTCCCCCTCGGTAAGGGTGAAATTCGTCGCCAAGGGAAACAGATCGCCATCCTTAACTTCGGCCCACTATTGCAAGAGGCGCTCAATGCCGCCGAGCAGCTCGATGCCACAGTCGCCAATATGCGCTTCGTAAAACCGCTGGATGACGCACTGCTGCATCAACTTACCGAGCAACACGAAACGCTGATCACACTTGAAGATAACGCAACCATTGGCGGCGCGGGCAGTGGTGTTAACGAGTGGCTAGCTGCGCAAAATATTCTGCGCCGGGTGATCAACCTAGGGCTGCCCGACCACTATATCGAACACGGCACCCGGGAAGAGCTACTCAGCAGTTGCGGACTTGATGCTCAAGGCATTATCAACGCACTACAGTGAGACAAAAGCCAGCATTGAGGTTTCTTTCGGCATAAAAAAACGCGCCTCCCTAAAAGGGAAGCGCGCTTAAAAGTGTTCTCTAACCAGTAAATACGTGATAGTAAGCAACACCAACAACCCACAGACCGAAGGCTGTAAAACCAATAGTTAATACCATACTTATTTTTGGAATAATTGCATCGACCATAACTTCCTCTCCTGTAAACTATTTTTATGTGACAAAACCCAGCAATCTATCTATCAAAGCGATCTGGACACCACAAGAATAATATAAAAACGCCTCATAGCATAGGGTTAATCTAAGCGTGATTTCAAACGGAGTCTAGCAAATTATCAGTTTTTTTATTAATTAAGGGTAAAAACAAGATAAACACACCCATAATCACTTGATTATTAACAAATAAACCAACAGCAAAGAGATACCAACACGCGCCTAAAACCTAGCCCATGAGAGCAACTTATACCACCCCGCTATGCGCTTTAAAAACAGAGCTCTCCCATGCAACAGCCACCTAAAATTGTACTAAGCCTTTTTGTATATCTCAGCACCACTTTTAACAAATTGTATCGCCTTCTCCTGCATACCCTTCTCTAGGGCTTGGCCTTCAGTGATACCTTGCTTGGCCGCATATTCGCGCACATCTTGGGTTATTTTCATCGAGCAAAAGTTGGGGCCGCACATCGAACAGAAGTGCGCCACTTTATGCGCCTCTTTAGGCATGGTTTCATCGTGGTATTCACGGGCACGCTCGGGATCAAAACCAAGGTTAAATTGATCCTCCCAACGGAACTCAAAGCGTGATTTAGACATCGCATTATCACGCAGCTGAACACCCGGAAAGCCTTTGGCAAGATCAGCAGCGTGGGCGGCAATTTTGTAGGAGATGATACCCACCCGCACATCCTCTTTATTGGGCAGCCCCAAGTGCTCCTTAGGTGTGACATAACAGAGCATCGCGGTGCCATACCAGCCAATATTGGCCGCACCAATCGCAGAGGTAATGTGATCATAGCCCGGTGCAATATCGGTAACCAGTGGCCCCAGGGTGTAAAAAGGTGCTTCAAAGCAATCTTTCAGCTCTTTATCCACATTCTCTTTGATCATTTGCAGAGGCACATGCCCCGGCCCTTCAATCATCACCTGTACATCATGCTGCCAAGCAATTTTGGTCAACTCACCCAGCGTCTCCAGCTCACCATACTGTGCGGCATCATTAGCATCGGCCAATGAACCCGGACGCAAGCCATCACCCAGAGAAAAGGCGACATCATACGCCTTCATAATTTCACAAATCTCATTGAAATGGGTATAAAGGAAGTTCTCTTGATGGTGTGCCAAACACCATTTGGCCATAATAGAGCCGCCACGAGAGACGATGCCAGTGACGCGGTGCGCGGTTAACGGCACATAGCGCAGCAACACACCGGCGTGGATAGTAAAGTAGTCCACCCCCTGCTCAGCTTGCTCAATTAAGGTATCTTTGAAGATCTCCCAGCTCAACTCTTCAGCCTTACCATTCACCTTTTCCAGTGCTTGGTAGATCGGTACCGTGCCGATGGGCATTGGCGCATTGCGCAAAATCCACTCTCGGGTTTCGTGAATGTTTTTCCCGGTTGAAAGATCCATCAAAGTATCGCCACCCCAACGGGCAGACCAAGCCATCTTTTCAACCTCTTCATTGATCGATGAGGTGACCGCAGAGTTACCTATATTGGTGTTTATTTTTG
The DNA here is from genome assembly GCA_026989455.1 of Chromatiales bacterium. GTDB lineage: Bacteria > Pseudomonadota > Gammaproteobacteria > RBG-16-57-12 > RBG-16-57-12 > JAFLJP01. The sequence continues at coordinate 23,808 of JALSJH010000116.1, forward strand.
TGCGGAAGTTACGGCCGATAATCATCGGCTCCAGCTCAGGGTGGTTAATATTACAAGGGATAACCGCACGGCCTGCGGCGACTTCATCTCGCACAAATTCAGGAGTAATATATTCTTGAATATCGGCACCCCAGCTCTCACCTCCGTGCTGGCGCAACAACTTACTATAACGGGGGTCGGCCTTCAGCTCCTGCAAGCGGCAGTTTTCACGAATTGCGATATATTCCATCTCAGGTGTGACAATACCCTGCTTGGCGTAGTGCATTTGCGAGACGTTTTTACCGGCCTTGGCGCGACGTGGGGTACGGATATGCTCAAAACGCAGATGAGCCAGCTCAGGGGCACTCTGTCGCTGCTGCCCATAATCCGAGGTTGGACCTTGCAGCCACTCCGTATCAGCGCGCTCTTCAATCCAGCGGCTGCGCACGTCCGGCATCCCTTTCATCAGATCAACCGTAACATCAGGATCGGTAAACGGCCCCGAGGTATCATAGACCGTAATGGGCGGATTCTCTTCCACCCCATTATCAGTATGGGTTGCGGCTTGGCTGATTTCACGCATCGGTACGCGAATATCAGGCCGAGAGCCTTCAATATAGATCTTTCTGGAGCCAGAAAATGGCTGGGTGACCTCTTCAGAAAGCTGTGTAGCCTTCAGGACGAAATCTTCTGGAATTGCGCTCATATCATACACCTAACTATTGGATATGGGCGCAGGCAAGACTTAATTGATAGAGTATTCTCTAAAATCAAGCAGCTTCCCTACGCCGGGATTAACCGGATCAGGTTCAAAGGGTCTATCTCAGTACACCGATTAGGTGACACCCCTAGCCTGTCAAACGCCGCATGTTAACAGGAAACCGATGGTTTTGCGATTAATACCAGATCTTAATCATCAACTATTACCCCGCGCCAGCCTCGTGATTATTTACTGAAAACCATCGACCCCTCATCACTCTTGCCAGAAGAACCCAAACCCCGTAATCTCTACGGGTCTATTACTCTGAGCGAATCATTTATCCAGAGTTAACAGAGATCCAAGCTAACATTTGCACAATAATTATCGCGATGGGGTTAATAATGACAAGCATGAATCAAGAGCAAGCCCGCTTCAATATGGTAGAACAACAGGTCCGCACTTGGGACGTACTGAATGCAAGGGTACTGGATGTACTGCACGAAATCCCTCGTGAGCGATTTGTCCCCCACTCTTTTGAAACCTTGGCCTACGCCGATACCGAACTTGAAATCGGCCATAATCAGGTGATGGATAAGCCCCTTATCAGCGCACGCCTGCTGCAAGAACTCAACATCCAGGAAGATGAGACCGTGCTGGAGATTGGCACAGGCTCCGGTTACCTGACCGCACTCTTGGCTCAATTGGCCAAGCATGTCTACAGCATTGATAAAAACAGCCATTTTATCGAAAAAGCCAAAACCGTACTCGCTTCACTTGATATTCAAAATGTCACCCTCTCAACCACCGATGCTATCGATCAGACCATTGAAAACGGACCTTTTGATGTCGTCGCCTGTACAGCCTCATTTCCTGATCAAGTACCACAAGCGGTACTTGAAAATATCAAAGTAGGGGGGCGTATGTTTGCCGTTATCGGCCAGTCACCCCTCATGGAAGCAACACTCATCACACGTACCAGCAATACCACATGGGGTCAGAAAGCACTCTTCGAAACAGAAACAGCTGCCATTGAAGGGATCAAAGCAGTTGAAAAATTCACCTTGTAAAAAATCAATATTAGAATAAACTAATAATCTGATTTTATTCAGAGCCTCACCGGGAGATGCTCATCATAGTGAGCTGAAGATTAACCCCGAGGTGGCTCGCTACTAAATTTACCCGAATCAGAGGTGATAAGATGTCCCGATATTGGTTTTTGCTGATTGCCTTACCCTTTTGCCCCCCCCTGTATGCCAGTGAAGACCTGCAACAGATTTATCAGATTGCCAAACAGGTAGACCCACTGTTCAAGTCAGCCGAGGCTTCACGGCTTGCCAGCCAGGAGATCGCGGTACAGGCAAAAGCAGGCTTTCGCCCCAACATTAGCTTTAGCGCCAATACGGGTAAAGATTGGCGTGAAAGCCCAGGACGCGACATCATCAGCAAGGGCTACGCACTTAATCTAAATCAACCGCTCTATCACCGTAACACCTATGTCACCAGCAACCAGGCAAAAGCCGAGGTGGTACTGGCTGAGACCAACTTCTCAGCCGCTCAACAAGCGTTGATCATTCGCGTAGCCAGCACCTATTTTGATACCTTGGCGGCGCAAGATAACCTTCAATTTGCCCAAGCAGAGAAGGCAGCCATTGAGCGGCAGCTGGAACAGACCAAGCAGCGTTTTGATGTGGGTCTGATTGCAATTACCGATGTACACGAGTCACAAGCCGCTTTCGATACCGTAACCGCCACGGAAATTGTCGCCGAAAATCGTTTGGCCATCGCTCGCATTGCCCTGCAAGAGATCATCAACCAGCCCGTCGAGTTCATTGCCCCCCTCGCTGACAACATCCCCCTGCAGCGACCACAACCCGATGATCCGGCGCACTGGCTAACACAGGCTGAACAGAACAACAAAGAGTTGGCGGCACTGATGCAAACACTCTCTATCAGCAAGCAGAGCGTTGAAATGGCACGCGCCGGTCACTACCCCACCCTCGACCTGAACGCCAGCCATCGCTATTCAGATGATAGCTTCAGCTCCTTTGTGGGTAACACCTCAACCAGCATCTCCCTGCAACTGAATGTGCCACTCTATCAAGGCGGCAGCACCCAATCAAAAGTGCGCCAGGCGCTGCATCAACTTACTGCCGTTAAAGAGCAGTATGAGCAGAAACGCCGTGCGGTAGAGCGCCAGGTGCGTAGTGCATTTCTGGAGGTCACCGCCGCTATCAGTCAGGTAAGAGCGCTTCAGCAAGCGCTAATTTCAAGCCAAAGTGCACTGGAAGCCAGTGAGGCCGGTCTAGAGGTGGGCACCCGCACCACCGTCGACGTCTTAAATACCCGTCGCGAGCTTTTTGGTGCAAAAAGCAATCTCTCTCAAGCCAAATACGGTTTCATCATCAGCACCCTGACACTGAAACAAGCCGCAGGCGTGCTCAATGAAGAGGATATCCAGATCGTCAATCGCTGGTTGCGTTGAGGAGACTCCGCACAGCTCATGGCCAATATGTTTCAACACGGCAGCCATTGCGCACATCGAAATGGAGCCATGAGACACCCATCTCGACGCTCTGGATATATTGGTAAACCGGCTCATCCAGTCGCGTTAAAATATCCTCACGCACTTCATCCACAGTCACCGCGCCAAAAAGGCAATCAGCAGCACGCCCAAAACTGTGCTGGCTATAACGGCTATAAAATGGGCTATCCGGTGTGCGCAAACCACTCCACTCCCGCTCACCACCCCAGAGCCAGTTATTCACTGTGATCGAGCCATAGCGCTTGCGAAGTCGGTCTAGCGTTACTAAAAGGCGCTCATCCAGCAACGCCCACCCCTTCTCTCCACGCTGCTGATACACGACCCTTGGTAGCAGTTCGTGAAGTGAAAAATGTTGACACTGATACATCCGTAAGACTCCTCCATGACATTAAGCCTAAATGATAGCCTAACCCTTAACCCTAATCCCCGGTTATAAATACGATATAATATGTAAGATATTGATCCCTCAGCAAAACAAAAAATAGGAACCACGCCCACTGGGTTCGGTGGCTATTTTTTGTTTTGCTGAGGGATCAATAGCTTGTGCCGCATACCTGTTTCTATCCGGGGATTAGGGCTTAATTTTAAGTCACCGCAAAAAGGTGTAAACTGGTTGAAAACCCCTATCTATCACGCAGGTACCACCTCTTGTCTCAAAAAAATACCCCGCCCGAATTCATCGCCGCTATCGACCTAGGTTCCAATAGCTTCCACATGATTGTAGCGCGTCTGCACAAGGGGCAATTAGTGGTGGTCGATAAACTGCGTGAAATGGTTCGTCTCGCCGAAGGCATCAGCTGTGAAGGTGAGTTACGAGCCGATGTTGCTCAACGGGCTATCGACTGCCTAAAGCGCTTTGGCCAACGGCTACACGACTTCCCCTCCGGCAGTGTGCGTACTGTAGGCACTAACACACTGCGCAATGCCAGCCAGGCGGGTGATTTTATTCTGCGCGCTGAAGAGGCGCTTGGCCATCCGATTGATATTATCACCGGTGTCGAGGAGGCTCGCCTCATCTATCTGGGTGTCTCCCATGGTATCGCCGAAGATAGCAGCCAGCGACTGGTGATGGATATTGGTGGAGGTAGCACCGAGTTGATTGTGGGCAAGGCATTTGACCCTCATTACATGGAAAGCCTAGAGATGGGCTGCGTATCCATCACTCAAAAATTCTTCCCCGAGGGCAAAATCACTGAAAAACGCATTAATAAAGCCCTGTTAGCCGCCAGTCTTGAGGTGGCTCCACACAAAAAAGCACTTAAACAGTTAGGTTGGAAACAAGCCATTGGCGCATCAGGCACCATCCGCGCCACACGTGCGGTGTTGCTAGAGAATGGCTGGAGCCATGAAGGTATTCCTATCGACGGGCTGCGCAGCTTGGTGGAAAAACTCGCCACATTCAAACAGATTGATGAAATTTCACTTCCCGGCCTCACCGCCGAGCGTGCACCGGTCTTTCTCGGCGGGGTACTGGTACTGCTCGCCACTTTTGAAAAACTGCATATCGAGCGAATGATTGTCTCTGATTGTGCGCTGCGTGAGGGGCTGCTTCACGATCTGCAAGGGCGTATTGAGCATGAAGATACCCGCGCCTACAGTGTCGCTAATATGGTCGATCGCTATCACATTGACCAGGAGCAAGCCAAGCGTGTCACGCAATCTGCACTCTACATATTCAAACAACTTCGTGACAGCTGGTCACTGAACAAAGCCAACCATCCCGATTGGATTAACTGGGCCGCTCAGCTCCATGAAATTGGCCTCGACATCGCCCATAAACACTACCATCTGCACGGTGCCTATATCATCGAGCATTCTGATCTGGCGGGGTTCAGCCAGCAAGAGCAGCGTAAACTAGCACTGCTGATCCGCCTGCATCGCCGCAAGTTCCAGCCAACACTGGTCGAAAAACTGCCTCAACGCTGGCAGAAAAACACCACCCAAATGGCGATTATTTTACGCCTCGCCTTCATACTTAACCGTAGCCGCAGCAACGAATCTGCCGCCGACTTCACACTTGAGGGAAAAGAGAAAAGCCTACAGGTCCACTTTCCAAAAAAGTGGCTTGAGCAGCACCCGCTCACCCAAGCTGATCTGGAGCAAGAGGCACTCTATTTAGAGAAGACGGGGTTCACACTGACGTACCAATAGCTGATCGCTCTACACCACATCCGCCTTCTTCTCCAGCAGGCTCTGCTGAATAGAAAACGGTGCCTCCCCTTTTGCAGGCTTGACCTTTTCATAGCTGGCATCTCGCATCAGCTTCCACGCCTGCTGGTTATCCTTAAGGTAGCCATTGAGGTCTTTAATAATGCGCTCTCTCAACGCTTTTGCTTCAACCGGAAAACAGACTTCAACCCGCTGATAGAGGTTACGCTCCATCCAGTCGGCACTGGATGCAAACACCTCTGGACTCCCATTATTATCAAAATAGTGAACACGGGTATGCTCAAGAAAGCGTCCAATAATAGAGCGCACACTGATATTCTCTGAAACCTCAGGAACACTGGGGCGCAGGCGGCAAACCCCACGAATAATCAGATCAACTGTCACTCCAGCCGCAGAAGCACGGTAGAGCGCCTTGATCACCTCTTCATCGGTCAGTGAGTTCATTTTGGCAATAATCCGACTCGACTTACCCGCCAGCGCATTTTTCTCCTCACGCTCGATCTTTTCCAGAATGGTTTTTTGCAGCGTAAAAGGTGCGTGCAACAGCTTATTCAACTTGGGTACTTTTCCGAGGCTGGTTAACTGGTTAAAGACATTTAGCACATCATCACCCACCTGCTTGTTGGCGCTAAACAGCCCGTAATCGGTATAGACTCGTGCCGTACCGGGATGATAGTTTCCAGTACCCAAATGGGTGTAATAACGCAGCCGCTTCCCTTCGCGGCGAATCACCAGCATCATTTTAGCGTGGGTTTTATAACCCACCACGCCATATACCACATGGGCACCGGCCTTTTGCAGCCGAGTTGCCAGCGTCACATTCGCCTCCTCATCAAAGCGCGCCCGCAGCTCAACCACTACCGTCACCTCTTTACCCGCCAGTGCCGCTTTTACCAGCGCATCGGCAATCGCTGACTTTGCCCCGGTGCGGTAAAGCGTCTGCTTAATCGCCAACACTTGAGGGTCCACCGCCGCCTGACTCAGCAGCTCGATCACCGGTATAAATGAATCAAACGGCATATGCAGCAGCACGTCGCGTTTAGCTATGGTATTAAAAATATTATCTTTATTACTAAGCTGACTGGGAATGCCCGGTGTAAAGGGGGGGAAAGAGAGATCGGGGCGATTGATCAGGTCAAACACCTTCTGCAGGCGGTTTAGGTTAACGGGGCCGTTGACCAGATAGATATCATCTTCACTGAGTTGAAACTGCTCTTGTAGAAATGCCACCATCTCCAAGGGGCAGTTATCAGCAATCTCAATACGCACTTCATCGCCATATTGGCGCAACGCCAGCTCACCTTCAATCGCTCGTTTCAGGTCGAGCATCTCCTCCTCATCCACAAACAGATCTGAGTTACGCGTCACCCGAAACTGGTAACTCCCCTGCACCGTCATACCGTGAAACAGCTCATCCATGTAGGCGTGAATCACCGAAGAGAGAAATACAAAATCATGGGGGCCGCTTTCAGTTTCGTCAGGGGGTAGCTGAATAACCCGTGGTACCGAGCGAGGAGCCTGCAATACCGCCAGGCCACTATTGCGCCCAAAAGCATCCTTTCCGGTGAGCGAGACAATAAAACAGAGACTCTTATTCACCACCTTGGGAAAGGGGTGAGCCGAATCGAGTCCCATCGGACTCAGCACCGGCTGCAACTCCTCATGGAAGTAACGTTTCAACCAACTCACTTGGGAAGCGTTCCATTCAGTACGGCGAATAAAATTAATCTGCTGCTCTTTAAGCTCCGGAAGCAACTCATCATTCAATACCCGGTACTGCTCATCCACAAATGCATGGCTGCGTATGGCCAGCTCTGAGAGCACCTCATTCGCCAGCATATTATCCGGGCCACGGCGCACTGAGCGAGCCGCCTCTTTCTCTTTCAGGCCCGCCACCCGCACTTCAAAAAACTCATCCAGATTGGTGCAAGAGATCGTCAGAAAACGTAACCGTTCCAACAGCGGGATCGCGGGGTCTTTTGCTTGCGCCAAAACCCGGCGATTAAACTCCAGCAGGCTCAACTCGCGGTTAATATAATATTCCGGATTTTTTAGATCAATTTCACTCATTGCGATAACCTGCGGTTACTGATTTCAAGGTAAAGATTAGGCGTTCTCTTCCATCAACTCCAGCGCTTCACACGCTGCCATCCACTCTGTTTCGGTCTGTTCACACTGTAACTTCAGAGTGACTTGAAGTGATAACTGCTCTTTTAGCCGCTCTTTCTCCTCATCCTGATAAATATCAGCCTCTGCCAACTGGGCTTCAACCTCCCCAAGGGCAATACTCTGTTGCTCCAGCTGCTGCTCCAGCTTTTTGATTTTTCGGCTCAGTGGTTGCAATCGTTTACGCTGTTCCGCCTCCTGCTGGCGGCGCGCCTTTTTATTTTGAGCGGAGCTTTCACCTTCAGCCACTGGTGCGGCTTGTGCCCGCGCCTCACTGCGCTGCTGTTGCAACCAACGAGCATAATCATCCAGGTCACCGTCAAACGGCGTGACTTTATTGTGTGCCACCAACAGTAACCGGTCGCATACACTGCGTAACATATGGCGATCGTGGGAGACCATTACCACCGCCCCCACGTAGTCCTGTATCGCCAGACTCAAGGCGGTGCGCATCTCCAAATCCAGATGATTGGTGGGTTCATCCAGCAACAGTAAGTTAGGACGCTGATAGACCAGCATAGCCAACACCAGGCGTGCTTTTTCGCCACCCGAGAAAACCGCGACCAGATCATTCACGCGATCACCCAAAAAGCCGAAACTGCCCAGATAATCCCGCGCCTCCTGCTCACCCAACGGCTTGCCGATTTTTTTGGCAACTTGCTGTATGTGCAACAGTGGGCTCTCTTCAGGGTGTAGCTGCTCCAACTGGTGCTGGGCAAAATAGCCAATCCTCAACTCATTGGCAGGATGAAACTCACCGGCCAACAGTGGCAACTCACCCGCCAGCAATTTAATCAGTGTCGACTTACCCGCACCATTGGCACCCAGCAGACCGATGGTATCGCCGTGGTTAATGGTTAGCCCCACCCCACTGATCAAGGGGGTTTCACCGTAACCAACTGCGGCAGACTCCAAGGTCAACAAGGGGTTTGGCAGTTTCTCTGGGTGAAGGAATTTAAAAGTAAACGGTGAGTCAACATGTGCCTGGGCAATCAGCTCCATACGCTCAAGAGTCTTCAAGCGGCTTTGTGCCTGTTTGGCCTTGGAAGCCTTGGCCCGAAAACGATCAACAAAACTGCGCACATGGGCAATCTCCCGCTGTTGTCGTTCATAGGCAGACTGTTGCTGGGTTAGCTGCTCGGCTCGGTACTGTTCGAATGAGGAGAAGTTACCATTATAGAAAGTAACCCCCTGACGCTCTAGGTGAGCAACATGATTTATCACGCTATCAAGAAAGTCACGATCATGTGAAATCAGTAGTAGCGTGCCACGGTAACCGATCAGCCACTCCTGCAACCACATCACCGCATCCAGATCCAAGTGATTAGTCGGCTCATCTAGCAACAAACAATCTGAACGAGCCATCAGCGCCTGCGCCAGGTTCAAGCGCATACGCCAACCGCCAGAAAAGCTCTGCACCGGGTTCTCTTCCTGTGCCACCGTAAAACCGAGACCCTGCATCAAACGCGCCGCCCGTGAGCGCGCCGTGTAGCCATCAATGGCATCCAGCCGACCATGCAAGAGCGCCTGCTGATGGCCATCATCCGCCGCTTCGGCAGCTGCAAGTAGCGTTTGCACCTCGCGCAACTCGCGATCACCATCCATTACCGCCTCAATCGCTGGTCTGGTCAGCGTGGGGGTCTCCTGTGCCACATGAGCCACCACCCAGCTACTGGGCATAGTAAAATCGCCGGTATCGGCATGCAGCACACCCCGCACCATGGCAAACAGGCTGGATTTACCGGTACCATTGGCACCCGTAACGCCCACTCGCTGGCCGGGGTGAATCATGAAAGAGACCCGTTCAAACAGCAATCGGGGGCCACGTCGTAAAGAGATATTTGAAAAATTTAGCATAGAGCCCAGTTTAACAGCCATCGTAGGGCATGCGCTATCAGTTCATCTCTCTCACAGGTTGTTAAAACAGCGCTAACGCCTCTTCAACCATTACACTCGCCTCATCCACCGCAATCACCCACACTTCGCTTCTCTTTTCTGGCAGGCTGATACAACGCTCGCTCGCTTCTAGCGACTCATTGGCATTCGTCTGCAAAGCGATACCCAGCCACGCCATTCCGTTAAAGATCTTCTCTCTCACCAGCGCACTGTTTTCGCCTACCCCACCACCAATCAACACCCCATCCACACCGCCTAACACAGCCAGGTAAGCGCCTATGTATTTGCGGACGCGATAGCAGTAAAGCTCAACGGCCAGCTGTGCATCCGGACTCTTCGACACCAGTAGCTCACGCATGTCGCCGCTACAACCCGACACCCCTAACAAGCCACTCTTTTCAGACAATAACTGCTCAACCGCCTGCACATCCAAACCCGCCTCACGCTGTAAAAACAGCACAACCCCCGGATCAAGATCCCCCGAACGGGTGGCCATCACCAAGCCCTCAAGCGGTGAAAAACCCATCGAGGTATCAACCACCTGCCCATCTTTAATCGCGGTGATCGAACAACCGGAACCTAACTGTATCGAGATAACACGACCTCCCCCCGCTAATTCCGGCTTAATTTTACGCCAACGTAACCACATTGCGCGGTGGGCAATACCATGAAAACCATAGCGACGAATCCCATAACGCTGACTCAGCTGGCGTGGTAATGCATAGTGGCGCGCCACATCTGGCAGGGATTGATAAAAGCCACTATCAAACAGAGCCACCTGCACTATTTTTTCACCCAGCAGCTCACGGCAAACCCTCATCCAACGTAGTGCGACAGGATTATGCAGGGGAGCCAGCGGAATCAGTCGTTCAATCTCTCTTTCTACCCGCGCATTGATCAGTGTCGGTGTCGCTAGCCCGGTACCACCATGCACCACACGGTGCACCACCCGCCCGATCTGAGCAATATCAACCGAAGCTAAAAACTCATTTAACCGTGAAGCATCATTGTCATCATAGTGAGCCTCAGCCAGCCTCACCCACCCCACACCAGATGGCTCAAACAGGCTCAAACGTAACGAAGAGCTACCCGCATTTATAGTTAAAACCAACACACAACACCTCCTGATGCCAGATTATTAGAGGCTCCTATACCTCTTAATCCACAGCTAGAAAATCCAACCGACCGTTAGACTACTAACATCCACAGCACGATTACTGGCTTTGTTAGTATCACCCAAATAGGCGTATTCAATATATAGCTGGTCATAAACAAACCCGGCTTTAAAAGCCAAGTTCATTGCATAGGATGAGGATACCGATCCCATTGAACTATCCTCATAGCCATCGGCCTCGGTTAGCATCTCCTGATCTAACTCATTGAAAGAGACACCAGAACCGAAATAGAGACTAGTAGGACTCCTTAATTATAATTGGTATCCGTTAGAGAATCTCTGATTAAGTCTGGATGAATTTAGGCTGAGAAGAAATTGTTCTCATTGGTTTCGAAATGCGCAGTAATAGTCGCTCTATTGGTGCGATTTTCGAGATAAATGAGGGCAATTTCAGCCAGCGTAAAACATTCATTACTTGATCAGAGCTTTCTTATCATTCATGAGTTATCCCCGTTTATCGGGTCGCAATAAGAAGCAGATAAGCAAGGCTGGAAACCGCCATTACCGTGATACCTATTTTGCTCCAGATAGCCATCAGCTTGCTGGGTCTCTCTTCTTTTTGAATGGTCTCCCCCTGCCCTTTCCAGATAAAATAGCTCTCTTCCAATGTGCGTGGGTAAGCATCCAGACAGGTCAAGGTGGTACTGAACATCGTCGCCAGCGCCGCAATGCCGATCAGTGGATAAGCCCAATCCCCCAATGAATGGGTATACATATCGATCAACTGACCGGCAAAAACAGCCCCCTTTTCAGAAGGCGCTTCGCCGCTGTCAAACATCACCATCGCACCCAACGCAAGAAAGGCCATTGCCAGCAGTGCAGTACCAAAAAATCCAACTTTGAAATCGAGCATCGCTTTTGGCAACGAGAGCCGCTGACCATTTTTTCGATTATTCTCTTCCGACCAGACCGAATGCCAAACGCTGACATCCATCGGTGCAGGCATCCAACCAACCAAGAAAGGAGGCGAGAAAAATAATATCGGCATGTTCATAAAGGCTAAAGAGTGGAGAAACCGCAGCCTCACTGCCCTCCTGACTGGCAAGCAGCACCATGATCAGTACAGTAACCGTCGTCAGCGTAAGAATAATGATGATCGCTTTCATCATCTTATCCAGCACGCTGTACTGGCCAACATATAAAATAGCCGCCGCTGCGATCAGCACCAATATTGCCGGAATATGAGGCATATATTCTGCGGGCAAACTGAGACCAAAAAAGTGAATCGCAATGGAGCTGGTCACAATCGTAACCGCCGCCTGAATCAAACACATGGAGAGCACGGTCATGGCGATATAAATCCCCAGCGCCCATTTTCCCAAGGCATGATAGCCATGCAAAATATTACGCCCCGTCAGCGCAGTGTATTGAGGGCCAAATTTATAGAACGGATATTTGATCAGATGAATCAAGGGGATCAGCAGCAAAAACAGAAACTCGTAACTCGCCCCGGCTTTAGTCGACATCACCAAATGCGAAACTGCTGGCTTTGGTGAGACAATTGATCACTGGTTTGGCCTATTAGTCGGCTATATTGCGGCAGTCTCATTTTTTGATCTGCTATTTTTTATGGATGATTACGAGCTTCCGTTTGCTGTTGCATGGCTCATTGTGGGTGCAGTTTTTTTCACACTGCGCATGGGTTTCATCAATGTAAGGGCCTTTACTCACGCCATTCGCATTGACCAGTGCGGCTTTTGGAAGTGCCATTTCATGGTTCCCTATCATACTGACAATATGTGTCACACTGTTTGCGTTTAGCACCATGATCGCCTGGTCTTTTTATGGTGAACGCTGTTGGTCTTACTTGTTTGGTGATCAATCCTCCATCATCTATAAACTGCTGTTTTTACTGTTTGTTTTATTGGGTTCCATCACCAGTGCACCCAACGTTTTAAACTTCAGTGATTTAATGATTTTACTCATGGCAATCCCTAACCTGATTGGCCTCTACTTTCTGCATGGCAAGGTGAAAATAGCACTGAAAACTTATATGAAAAAACTAAAAGAGGGAGAGTTTGAGAGAGAGCGCCAGTAGCGCTGGCAAGAGGCTACCACGGCTACTTTTGATCCCTCTTCGTTCCATTACAACGGTCAAACTCAATCAAGGAAACTCTAATCAAGGAGCTACGTTCAAATGACAAAGAAAATGAAAGATGTCGTGACCATGCCCCTGGGGTATCTGATACTTTTTGTAGTGTGTACCGTGGTTCTTCCGTGGGTAATTTATCTTATGTGGAAACTGGGGCTGATTTTGATCGGGATCATATCAAAACTGCTGGGTTAGCTGCGTAAGCGGTAACTACTCAGTGTGTTTATATTTTTCGAGGGCGTTCAATCTCTCCCGGAAAATTCCTAGAGTCTTCCTAGGGTCAGGTCTTGCAATCCAACATTTCACCTGTATGACTAGCTTTGCTATCTCGAACCCTTGGCTACTCGATCAGGCGATACTACCCCTTGACTCAATCCAAAAATGAAACCACAATGAAACCATATTGGTTTTTATGGAGATCCGCCTTATGCCCGCCCTTACCATTAAAAATATACCAGATGATCTTTACTCTCGCTTAAAAGAAGCGGCTAAAGCCCACCACAGGAGTATGAATAGTGAAATACTTTATTGTGTTGAACGTACACTTTTCCCCCATAAAATTGATATTTCTGAACATATTTCTATGGCTAAAAAATTAAGAGCTAAAACTGCTAGCCACCCTCTAACCGATGATGCGTTAGATGCAGCCAAGAACGAAGGCCGACCATGATTGTCGTTGATACCAACATCATCTCTTATTTCTACATTTCTGGGGAGCGCTCCAACCAAGCAGAACAGCTATTAATCGCCGATCCTCATTGGAATGCACCCACCCTATGGCGTAGCGAATTCAGAAATGTTTTGAGTCAGTATTTGCGAAAAGAAATTCTGACTTTTGATGAAATCCTGCTCATCATTCAACAAGCCGAAAAACTGTTAACAGATAATGAATTCGAAATTCCTTCAGCTCAGATCATGCAGCTTGTAAACTCGAGTAATTGCTCTGCTTATGATTGTGAATTTGTTGCTCTGGCTCAATATTTAAATGTACCTTTAATCACCGCAGATAAAAAAATTCTTAGAGAATTCCCTAATATCGCCAAATCTCTCGATGCGTATTTCGCCTAGGCGGTCAGGTCTTGCAATCCAACATTTCATCTGCATGACTAGCTTTGCTATCCCGATCACAACTACTTAATGAGTAGGCCATCCACTGGGTGTATGATTGCAAGACCTGACCCCATCATTTAGCTTCACCATGCTAAGTGAAACGCCCTGTGCGGAGCCGCACGCAGGGTGTTGGGGGGACTGAGGGCTAGAGACCCTTGGCTACCCGATTAGCTGCCTAATTCTCGTACGGATGGATAAGATTTACTTGAGGGAAATAGGTTTTATACTTTGCCATATCCCTAGTAACCAGCCAAAATTGCGATACCGACGCATGAGCACCAATAAAAAAATCCGGCAAGGGTGATGTTTTCGTACCCTTGTTTTTTCTGTATTTAAAATACGCTTTGCCAGTTAAAAACAGAGCCTCTCTCGGCAATTCCAGCACTTTAATACCCAAGGCATCAATAGCACTTTCAACTTCTTCAACTCTATCGAAGCCGATGGATACTTCCGTATATACGATTGAATTGATATACAGAGTATTTGTCTGGCTATATTTTTCTAGCGTGACCTCTGACCAGTCAGCCCAATTTTCATCATCAGTGAAAAGGTCCAGCAACACGCAAGAATCAACTAAAATACCATTCATCATGAATCCCTTGTCAGACTCATAATTTCATCCGTGGACATCTTCAATGAGGCGATTCCCCGGAGCTTCCTAAATTTACCGGCCGCGTTAGGTTCGTTAGTTTTTACGATATAAAACCGGCCACTATCTTCGACAAAATCAACTTCTGTTTCAGGAGATATACCTAAAGCCTCTCTCACTCCTCTAGGAATTGTGACCTGCCCCTTCGTTGTAACTCGCATAATCAGCACCTCTCAATAAATGTAATACCAGCATAGTATTACCCTTGGGGTTTTGCAAGTTTTTGGGCAATACCGAAAATCCCATGGGCAGCTAGACATAATGATTCCCCCTTCCCTGCAAAGGTGCCGACCACGCACATCGCTAAGGGGGCCAACGAAGTCTGGACTTGGGATATCAGCTACCTGCCGACGTTTGTACGAGGGCTGTTTTACTACCTCTACTTGGTAGTGGACATCTATAGTCGAAAGATCGTCGGCTGGGAGGTCCATGAGAGCGAGACAGGTGAACTTGCAGCGGAGCTGATGCAGCGCGCCGTATTGTCGGAACACTGCTTTAAAGAGCCTCTCGTACTGCACTCGGATAATGGCGCACCGATGAAAAGCTACACGTTGC